>NZ_JBSZCP010000042.1:0-64135 GCF_054166785.1 Cyanobacterium sp. | reverse complement strand
GTTGTTGCCTTTCCCTTTCCGCTTGAGCCTCGGCTTCCCGTTGTTGCCTTTCCCTTTCCGCCTGAGCTTGGGCTTCCCGTTGTTGACGTTCCCTCTCCGCTTGAGCTTGGGCTTCCCGTTGTTGCCTTTCCCTCTCCGCCTGAGCCTGTCTTTCCTGTTCCTCTTTTTTCTGACGAGCAAGACGATCAAACTCTGAACCTGCCACGGTAAAGTTAATAGTTACCTGTAAAAAAGCATTATCACTACTGGGGGCAGAAAACCTCATCTTTTGGGCGGCCAATAGGGCTTGTCTATTCAGTTCTGAATTACTGTGTCCACTGACGATACTTGCCCCCTTTACGTTCCCACTACCATCAAGATTAACTCGAACGGTGGTTTGCCCTTCTACTCCTTGCAATGCTGAAGGATAGGGGGGTTGACAATTGCTAATACATCGGACGCTTTCTGGGGTAGCACTCGGGGGGGCTTGGGGTGGTTGTGGTCTATTTTGGCTTGGAGAGGTAATGTCTCGGGGACGGGTGGCGGTGGGGGCGTTTGCTCCGCTGTTGTTACTGTTTTGATTATTGCGACTTAGGCTATTTCTCAGGCTATTGAGGTTATCTCCCCCATCACTGTTATTGGTGACGGCGTTGGGGGTGGTGGTATTGTCACGGCTAATTCTACCGCTAGATATTTCTTGATTACTACTAATAGATCTGGTGGGTACGCTATTATTATTGTTTATTTGTCTTGAGGGCGATCTTAGAGAGTTACGCAAACTACTATTATTCTGGCTACTACTGTTTTCTAAAGGTTGTACTGCCGTTGGGGAAGTGTTTCTGGCAAGACTATTATTACTAACTATTTCTTGGGTGGGTCTGGATGGTACAAAATTACTATTTTCAGAACTGCTCTGACGGGTAGGAGCATTAAATCGAGGTCTAGTGGGGTTCGACTCCGTCAAAACAGGGGTAGGATTATTTGCCAAAGTAGTAGGAGTTTCCACCACTTCTGGGGTACTTTCTTGGGGTTGAGCATCCACAGGGGTAGTAGGTGAAGCGACTATGGGGGTTGGTTGAACAGGAGTAGTTTCTGGCTGTGGTGCTGGGGGAGGAGTAGGATTATTATTTCTCTGGGTATTTTGGGTGGGAGGAGTTTGTGGTGAAACAGTCTGAGGGGGAGTAGGATTACTATTTGTTGAAGTATTCTGGGTTGGAGGAGTGGGATTAAACTGCTCTGGTTCTGATTGTTGCTGTTCTGGTTGAGTGTTCGGTTCTTCTTGAACTAAGATTAATTCGATGGGTTTTTGTTCTTCTTTGGTAATGGGATTGGGTTGATTCGCAACTATGATCAACAACACTCCATGAAAAGCGATGGAGCTAACTATGCCAAAGGTAACTATTTTTTTAGTTTTTTCTGCTTCTTTTTGTCTTTGCTCTAGGCACACAGAAGAGTAGGTCATGGTAATTGATTTTTTTTGCAAATTAATTGCAGTTAAAAGAGTTTTTCGCCACGGTTATGATCTTAAATTAATTAATAATCTTTTGCAACTATTATGAAAAAAATAAAATTCAACTTTCTCTAGTCCTTCCCATGACAAGGGGTTTTAACCCCCTGCCCGTCTAATTATTTAATTTTTGCTTTGGAGCTAAATTTAAGTTTTTGAACGATTAAAAGGTTATGTAATGCCACTAATCCGACAGTCCATAAAGCATTAACGTAAAATACCTGCCAAAGTACGGATACATTAAAACCGTGTAAATCTCCTAACACAACTCCCCCTAGCCAAATCATGGCTTGATAGGCGATGAAACCGATGACCAAGGTTAAACCGATAGCAGAGATATATTGACGGAAGTTTTTGCTTTGTCTGTCAAATTGAAACAAACCGAAGGCAGTGGCAAGTAGTCCGCCCAACAAGATGACAACACCCCAAGCGAAGGTACTAAAATCGAGGGGATAATCTCTCATGGTAAAACCAATGAATTGATTTACGAACCACATTAATAGGATGGTGGTAATGGCTTTGGATTTTGAGAGGTTAGTAGATGCGATCGCACCGAAGCCCACCAAAGGTAAAGCACAGGTAAAAACCACATTACTAAAACTACCTAAAGCAAGGAGAGCAAAAAACCAAGTACGGCTATTATTCACCGTCATTTGACAACTTGCCCAATTAATCTTGTCCGAATCATTAGGAAAACGAGAAACTGAAATAGTCATGGAAATACCTCATTAAATAAAATTTGTAACGGTAACCAAATCCCTAAGAAGGAATAGGGGGATAAAGATGATCAGTAATTTTTTCACCTCCGACAATATGCTTGTGAACAATATCTTTTGCCACCTCTGGGGAAACCCTTGTGTACCAAGTTTTGTCCCCAGAATAAAAGACCACCGGCCCCATTTTGCACACCTCCAAACAGCCCGAAGTTTTTACCTTAATATCAAGCCCTGCTTTTTCCACTTCCCCTTGCAAAGCATCAAAAATCGGTTGCCAATCGTAAAAAGGATTACAACGCCCCGAGCGACACACAGATAAATAGGGCTTTTTGAGAGGATTACAATCGTAGGGAATGGGTTTTTTACCCAAAACATAAATCTCCCGTAACTCATCATAAAGACTGAGTTTTGTTAAATTAGGCTTATGCTCAGGCAATAAATTCTCGTCTTCATCCACAAAAGGATTAGGCAGAAAAATATTCATCATCCTTTCCCCTGCCCCATTCCAAAACTGAATACCCCAACTACGGGGCTGATTTTTTTCATTGAAACGGCGATAAAAAGAAGCTCGACTAACCACCCTCTGCTGTCGTAATGACAAGGGCGTTTTTTCATCCGGGCCTCCTCCATGCTCCTCTAAACAAAGGTGTAAATGCCAAGCATCAGTCACTACCGTTAGATAACCGTCATAGATAACACATACCTTAGGGGGTTTGGTTAGTTCTAATTCTAAGACGCTACCTTCTACCACATGACCTACTTGGGTATCTTGCCAATGTTCTTGGAACAAGGTATATAGTAAACAACCAAGGGTATCCACATCACAGGGAATGTCTTCATATTCCATCATTCCCCCTGTCACTAGATTTTCTGTGGTTGATTTATTTAGAGGTTTAACCCAAGGATTAAATTCGCCCATAACTGTCTCCTAAAATGTTGCATTTACCCCGACTCGGAAATTTCTACCGAGGGCAGGAAAACCGGGGAATTGTTCATATTGTTGATCAAATATGTTATCTATCCCCCCTGTTAAGTTAACATTAGCAGAGAGAGGAATGCGGGTTTTAAAATCTACGGTGGTATATCCGGGTAAGGAGTCGGTGTTAGAGTTATTCGTAAAATAACTACCTAAACTCTTGAGGATAAGGGCTAGATAAATGTCTTTTTCGTAGGCGATACCAAGGTTAAAACTATTTGCTCCCCTAAATCCTAGCTCATTTCCTTCGATCGCACTGTTGTTGTCCCTGACAATACGAGCATCATTGAAGGTATAGTTAGCAAAGCCAAAAAAGTTGGGCGCTATCTGAACATTTAAGTCCGCTTCTAGCCCTGTGGTTTTTATTTCGCCGATGTTGGTGTAGGTGCTAGGGTTGCCAAACTCGAAGTTAATCAGGTTATCGATACGGTTACTAAAGAAAGTTAATCGTAATAACCCCCTATTTCCCAATTGTTGATCGATGCCAATATCAAAACTATTACCCCTTTCTGGTTTTAGTTCAGGATTCCCAACAATCTGAAATGAGCCTAAACCTTCTAGGTTAAGAATTTGAGGTGCTCGAAAACTTCTACCATAGTTTGCCCTGACGGTGGTGGTGGGGGTGACGTGGTATCTTGCCCCGATGCTAGGGGAGGTAAAAGAGCCATTAACAAGGCTGTTAAAGTCCTGTCTTAGTCCTAGATTGAGGTTAAATTCGGGGGTAAAATCAACGTTATAACTGGCAAACAGGGCTTGTTGGCTAATACTGCCATCATAGTTGAGGGTAGTAAGACCTCCTCCAATGGTGTTATTATCTGCTCGAGTATTACGAAAATCGTAACCATAGGTAATGTTTTGATTGGGGGTTAGTTGCCAGTTGTGCTGAACTTGTAACCCTAATGCTCGGCTGTTAATCTCATCTTTCCCCGGAGAGAAACCCCCTGGGTTTTCAAATTCGTAGTCGAGGAAATCTCCAAAAATTCTGGTGGTGAGTAGGGAATCATCTCCTTTTCCTAGTTTTGACTCTAGGGTCAAATTCATCAAAAATTCGTTGGTATTTTGCCGAGCAAGGGGGCTAAGACTGTTAAATGCTCCTGATGTGCCGGGGATGGGGATGCCTCCCGGTACTCCCAAATCTTTGTTGAGATAAAGGGCGTTGAAGGTGAGTTTATTGCGATCGCCCAGATTCCCTGCTAGTTGTAAATTGAAGTTATTATAAAGTACATCGGCGTTTTCTCTTTGAGATTCAACCCCGATGCGATCGATACGAAAAGGAAAGTTATTATCAGATTGGATTCTGGTATATCCTACCGCCCAACTAATACCATCGGTTTCTCCACGGCTATGGATAGCTTGTTCATTAGAGCCAAAACTACCCACACTTGCTCGCACACTAACTTCAGGGGTTTCTCCTGTACCCTGACGACTAACAATATTTATCACCCCCCCAAGGGCATCGGAACCGTAAAGGGTAGAGCTTCCCCCCGGTAGCACTTCAATCCGTTCAATGTTGTCGGTGGTGAAGCTGGATAAATCAAAACCCCCAAAACGACCAATATCATTAATAGGTCGCCCATCCAATAAAATCAAGACTTGGGAGGTACTAGCACCCCTAATAATTTGGGTACTCTGGGCCCCTAGTTGCCCCCCTGTGGTGCCATCGCTGAGGATACCGGGTAAGTGTCTGAGAGCTTCTTGGACGGTTCTTGCCCCTTGGGCTTCTATCTGTTGTCTATCAATGACATATACGGGGCGACTAGAATCCCTAACGGTGGCTTCCCTTCTGAAAGGAGCAAATACGGGTTGATTAAGAATTTTATCGGTAATAAAGATAAAAATTTCCTGCTCTTCTTCGGGAGTTAGGGTGTTTTCTACCTCTTGCTCTTCTTCTTCCGACTGAGTTAAATTATTTTCTATTTCTGGCTCTTCTTCTAGTTGAGCCGACACGGGCATAGCATAGCCAAACAAAGCATTTACCACTAACAAAGGCAATGCCCAACCAAGACCTTTGCCACGCAAAAGCCACCAATATTTATTCTTCATCCATACCTCGCAGATGATATTTTTATTTTCTTAGATGTGAACGAACTTTGGCGGGCATCCTGACTAAAAGACTAAACTTGTCTTATTACAGTTGCGGGACAGCGCTGGATTTTCACCAGTCTTTCCCCGTTTCCTCTAATGGCTGATCCCCATTAGAACCAAAACTTACATATCAACCTAATAACTTATCCCACTGGGGAATTTTTGTCAAATTAGCTCCTTGAATGTTTATTGCTAAATCTTGGATATAAGTTGATTATTTTGTTATATTATATTTTTGGAGTTTATTAGTAACTATTATCAATTAGAGCGTTAATTAAATGTTTCCTGACAATGTTTTAAATATAGGGGGGGTAGTAACCATACCTCTGTTGATTTTTTCCTTGATTACGGTGGCTCTGATGGTGGAGCGGTTTTGGTTTTGGACTAGGATTAAGTCAAGGGAAAAGCCTTTGATTCGGGATGTGTTGAAAATTTATCGCTCTGATTGTGTAACTGCGATCGCCCGTTTGCGTAAAAATATTGATCTGCCCATGGCAAGAATCTTTTTAGAAGCCTTAGAATTGGAAGGAGCAGATTCCACGGAGTTTCGCCTTGCCCTCGAAACCGCAACTCAGGCAGAATTACCCTTATTAAAAAGATTTAATACTTTTTTTCAAACAGTTATTACCGTTGCCCCCCTATTAGGATTATTGGGTACTATCTTGGGTTTAATCGAATCCTTTGCATCCCTTGACTTGGGCAATGCGGGGGGTACTGATACCGCCGGGGTGACAGGAGGGATTAGTGAAGCCTTGGTTTCCACGGTAATGGGATTGGTGGTGGCAATTTCCACGTTAATTTTTGCCAATATTTTCCGTTCTCTTTATCTACGCCAAATTGCCTTAATCCAAGAATATGGCGGACAATTAGAGCTTTTATACCGTCGTTTATACGAAAAAAAAGGAATATACGAAAAAGGAGAAAAACCCTATGCGAATACCTGAAGAAAATGAGGTACAAGGAGAAATTAATATTGTGCCGATGATTGACGCTATTTTTTCTATTTTGGCGTTTTTTATCATCTCCAGTTTATCTCTCATTCGTTCCCAAGGATTACCCGTAAATCTACCCTCCGCCCAAACATCCCAGGCGAATCAACAGGAGGAAATCAATATCACTATCCAAGAAGACGGTAGAGCTTTTCTGGATGGACAACCCATTGATATACCAACCATTGCCACGGAAGTGCGGGGTTTAATTCCTGAAAATCAACAAGCCATGGTCATTATCAACGCTGATGAGAAAGTATCCCATGGTATCGTGGTATCGGTAATGGATCAACTTAGACAGGTACAAGGGGCGACCTTGGCGATCGCCACTAAATCCCCTCAATAAATAGGGCAAGATCATTAAATAATCCTTAATTGTCCTTGGTTTCAGCCCCACTTGCTAAAGAAGGGTAAAAATAGGGTAATGAAGTAATAGACAACGGGGGCGGTGAATATATAGCTATCCGTACGATCTAGGATACCACCATGACCCGGAATTAGTTCCCCTGAGTCTTTTACCCCTGCATCTCTTTTCATCATGGATTCCATTAAGTCACCCAAAAGACTGACAACACCGATAAGAAGTCCTAAAATAATCCCTGTGAGAATCCAATGCGCCCAATGTAAAAACCATGCCCCGGAGATGCCCACTAAAATACTCCCCGTGACTCCGAAAAGACTTCCTTCCACGGTTTTTTTAGGACTGATGGGGGATAGTTTGGTTTTCCCGAAGTTTTTCCCGATAAGGTAGGCTCCAATGTCCGCAGCCCAGATACAAGCCATGGCGATGAAGGTAATTTTAAGGGCATCGGGAAAGCTGTCAAAGTCCATGGGATTGAGGGGAAAGTAACCATCGAGGGGAAGGTTATGTATGTTGGGGATGGTGTGAATATAACTAGAGTTTTCCCCTAGGCTAACCCGCAGACGAATCCAGTAACTAGGAAGGTACCCCGCATAAAAGAGTCCTAAAATTGAGGTGGAGATGTCGGCAATGGTGGCAAGTTTTGGTTGAAAGAGGAGATAAAAACAAATTAGTCCCCCTGCTAAGGCGAAGACGGCATCTGTTAAACTAGGAACAACGGTGGCGGTGATGATGAGTAGTTGAGAAACTATCAGAGTTGTTTTTACGGCGGGTTCGATACCTTTTGCTTTTACTAGCTTAAAGTATTCTAATTGTGCTAAAAATACCAGTACACCAAAGGCTATGGTGAAGTACCATCCACCGACAATAATCATGATAAGAGCAAGGGGAATCCCAATTATTGTACTGATAGTTCTAGCGTAGGGCATTTTTAAAGACTGTTTATAAAAATTAATATTTTAGAATCAATCTTTTATTCTAGCCTAAAAAAAATATAACAGGTCACATCTTAAAGTATTATGACAATTAATCTATCTTTAGATTGGGTTAATGATTTTGTCAAAATAACTCAATTAGCCCGTCAAAGTGCGATCGGTAAACACTTACCGAATCATCTTTATGTTCATATTTCGGCTCTACAATCCCTCGATATTACATTACAAGCATACGAAAAAAAGGCGAGGGAAATAATTAAGAATATAGATGATTTTACTTTAGTTAAATTTAATCTTCAAGAACCAAAAATTTCTTATCTTTTTTATCCTGATTTTGATATAAATCCTCACCCTGCTATCGAGAAAAGTATTTTAGTTAATCTTCAAGAAAAAAATAGCAAAATATATAGTTATTCTTCTTCAGAAAATCCCGCTATTTTACATCGAAAAGAAACTTTTATTACTAAAAACTATCCCCACTATAAAAAATTTGCAGATTTAACTACGGTAGAAGAAAAATTAGGATTATTAGACAATTCAAAATACATCGGTACTAAAAAAGAATGGCAAAATCTTTTAAGAGATCATAATCTGTCATTTATTGATCATCAATTAGTTTGTTTTTTAAATAAAACAGAAGAAGATTTATATAAAGTTGACCGTCATCGAGCGGCAATGGTGAGAAATAGACTTTCTCGCCCTGTGAGGCTAGCCCTTGAAGCTGGTTTATTTTTACCTGAATATACTTTTTTTGATTATGGTTGTGGTCACGGAAAAGATGTAGAGGTGATGACAAAGGAAGGTTTTGAGAGTGCGGGGTGGGATCCTTATTATCAACCACATAATGAGTTAAAATCAGCGGATGTGGTTAACCTTGGTTATATTATCAATGTCATTGAAAATTTGCAAGAAAGACGACAATCTTTAGTGAAGGCTTGGGAGTTAACAAAGGAAGTTTTGATTGTTTCGGCTCAAGTTTTAGTGGATGATCGTCAGCGGGGTTTTATGGCTTATGCTGATGGTATTATCACCGAACGTAATACTTTTCAGAAATATTATGAGCAAGAAGAATTAAAGATTTATATTGAACAAATATTAAAAACGGAAGCAATTCCCGCTGGTTTGGGGGTTTATTTTGTTTTTCGAGATTCTACTAAAGGTAATAGTTTTCGAGCGTCTCGTTTTCATTCTAAGGTGCGATCGCCCCGGGTTTTATCACCCCTGAAAAAATTTGCTGATTACCAAGAATTATTACAACCCCTCATGGAATTTTACGCTCAAAGGGGTAGATTACCCGTAAAAGGGGAAATTGTTCAAGAAGAAGCTATAAAGGCTGAATTTAGCTCATTTAAACGGGCTTTTAGAGTGATTTTACAGGTAACCAAGGAAGACGAATGGGAGGCGATCGCCGATCAACGCAGACAAGACATCTTACTATACTTAGCCCTAAGTAGATTTGAAAAAAGACCAACCATCAGACAACTATCCGCCCCCCTAAAAGAAGATATAAAAGCCCTATTTGGTAACTATCAAGCCGCCTGTTTTTTAGCCGATGAAATGCTAATTAGCCTAAGAAACTTAGACATCATCAAACAAATTTGTCAACAAAATTGTCCCGTTGGAAAAGTATTTGAAAAAAGTTTCCTAGTACATATCAACGAACTTAACACCTTGCCTACCCTCCTAAGACTCTTTGAAGGTTGTGCCAGTCGTACCATCGGCAGAATGGAAGGAGCAACTCTTATTAGATTTTATTTTAACTTACCCCAAATTGGTTACTTAAATGTTCCCGATTTTGACACCGAAAAAGAACCATTAGTACAAGCAACCATGACCATCAACCTCAGCGACTTGAGAGTTCGTTATCAAAAATTTCCCCCCAACCAAGCACCCAGAATCAAAGACAAAGAAAAACTAATTAATAAAGCATAATAATGCTAGGTTTTTTGTCAAATATTTAACAACAGTAAAAATAAATACATCTATTATTTAACAAGAGATTTAAGCCCCCTACCTTGAAAATGTTCATAAAATCACATTTAGGGATAAAATTTTAACTAAATCTTAACCACCATAAAAACAAATATGAAAAACAATAAAATAAAACTATTTTTAACCCTCGCCATCACCCTAAATTGGTTTACCGTTGGCTGTGGAATTTTCGGCACCACCGAAACCCCCGTAGATAATGGACAAACCCCCTCTCAACCCCCCACATCCCAAGAAGGTGGCTTAAGACTAGGTTCCCTTTTTCCCACCACAGGAGATTTAGCTTCCATCGGTCAAAATATGCCCATCGCCGCCCGACTAGCCGTAGATACCATTAACGCTTGTGGAGGGGTAAATGGTGAGCCTGTAACCCTCATCAATGAAGACGATCAAACCGATCCCGCCGCAGGTAGTGCCGCCATGACAAAACTAGCCGAAGTAGATCGAGTTCATGCCGTAGTGGGTTCTTTTGCCAGTAGTGTTTCCACCGCCGCCCTCGATGTAGCCGTAAGAAATCGGGTAATGATGATTTCCCCCGGAAGCACTAGCCCCGTATTTACTGAAAGGGCAGAAAATGGAGAGTTCGAGGGGTTCTGGGCGCGTACCGCTCCCCCCGATACTTACCAAGCCCAAGCCTTGGCTGCCCTTGCCAGACAGCGAGGATTTAGTAATGTTTCTACGGTGGTCATTAATAATGATTATGGAGTTGGATTTGAAAGACAGTTTAACGACTCTTTCACCGACTTAGGAGGAAATGTGCTTAATAAAGATAGGGGAGTAAGATATGACCCTAGAGCCACAACCCTTGACTCAGAAGCAGCGGCAGCCTTTGCCAATAACCCCGATGCGGTAGCTGCCATTTTATACGCAGAAACAGGTAGTTTATTACTCCAATCCGCCTTTCAACAGGGCTTAACCGATGGTGTTACCATTCTTTTAACCGATGGTGTCTATTCTGAAGACTTTACCCAACAAGTTGGCACAAGGGCAGATGGTACTTCTATTATTGCCGGGGCTTTGGGAACTGTACCGGGTGCTGATGGTCAAGCCCTAGATAGTTTGAGGGCTCTTTGGCAAGAAAATATTGGTACGGAATTAACCGCCTTTGTACCCCATACTTGGGATGCTACGGTGTTGTTAATGTTGGCGGCAGAAGCTGGGGGAAGTAATAGTGGTGAAGTCATCAGAGACAACCTTTTAGAGGTTGCTGGGGGTGATGGTATAGAGGTTACTGATCCCTGTGAGGCTATGGAATTAATTCGCAACGGAGAGACTATTAACTATCAGGGTGCTAGTGGTAATGTTGATATTGATGAAAATGGTGATGTGGTTGGAGTTTATGATGTTTGGCAGGTAAATTCTGATGGTAGCCTTGAGGTAGTTGATAAAATTGAACCCATTATTAACTAGATAGAATATCTATTTTTTGATTATCAGGCAGGGGGTTTAAACCCCTTGTTGGGGAAAAGGGAAAAGCCACAAACAGGAAGTAAATATATATTAGGCTTCTATTTCTGATTGTTTTGTCGATAGACCTCGAAGGTAATATAATTACAACGTTATGGGAATTTAAAAATTAATTTTTGAAATGTTTATAGCTATTATTTCTTTGAAGGGTGGGGTAGGCAAAACAACAACGGCTATCCATTTAGCAACTTATTTACAGGAACACGATCGCACTTTACTCATTGATGCAGATCGTAACCGTTCGGCGCTAGTATGGGCAAGGGATGAAAAATTACCTTTCACAGTGGCTTCTCAGGCTGGTTCAGCACCTTTGGTGGGAAAGTTTAAGCACATTATTACGGATATGAAGGCTCGTCCTGAAATTGATGATTTAAAGGAATTAGCCCAGGGTAGTGACTTGATTATTTTGCCCACAACTCCCAATCATCTTGATTTAGATGCTACGGTGAAGGCGGTGGATATATTGAAGGATTTAGGAACTAATTATAAAATTTTGTTAACTAAGGTTGATTCTCGTACGGTTAATGGTAGAAATGCGAGAAAGTTTTTGGAAGATAATCAATTACCTAGTTTTAAGACTGAAATTCCTTTACTTGTGGCTTTTGAAAAGGCTTCTCAACATGGTTTGACGGTAAAAGATTACGGTGATTTTCGTGCTAAACAAGCATGGAAAAATTATCAAGCTGTGGGTAAGGAGGTTTTGGGGAAGTGATGAATAATGGATAATGGATAATTGAGAATGGATAATTAAAGTTTATTCAGATCTTTTTTCCGATTCTTAGTTGTTTTAAAAAATTATTTGGTCATAAATTACTCATTGCTCAATGGTTTAATATTAAAGGCTAATTGTCAACTATTTGTATGACTTTTATTATTACCTATAGCTACACTGACTCAATTATCGATGATGTTCCAGAATCTTTTTTATGGGGGCTAGAAATTGATAAAAATTATCAAGATATTGATAGTCGAAAAGTTCTAAATCAATTATTTAATGATTGTCAAAATAATAGTCCTAATTATCTTTTAATTCGTAGTTTGCATGAATTTGGAGATAGTTTTGCTCAAATATTAAGGGCGATCGCCCTTATCGAATCCTTAAATATCGAAATAATTGCCATAGATCAACCCTATAATTCTAGTAAATTCAAAACAATTGATAGTCCTAATCAAGCAGAACAATTGCATCATATTTGGCAGCAAATAGAAAAAATAATTTATCAAAGAAAACTAAGAAAAGGTCACGGAAAAAATAGACTAAAAAACCTTCCCCCTCCAGGTAGAAGCCCCTACGGTTATCAAAAAGGAAAAGAAGGATATATCATTAATCGCAGTAGCGCCCCCATTGTCAAAGATTTTTTTGAATACTACCTCCGATACGCTTCCCTTAGAGATAGTGTTCGATATTTAGAAGAAAAATATAATAAAAAAATTTCCCATTCCACCGCCCTACAATGGTTAAAAAATCCTGTTTATCGAGGAGATTTAGCCTATAAAAATAACTGTATAATTTCCAATACTCATACCCCCATCATTTCTCGAGAAGAAGCCTCCCAAATTGACCGTTTATTAAAAAGCCATAGTCGTATTTCTTCCCGCAGTGCCAGTTCTCCCCATTGTCTTTCAGGTTTAGTCAAGTGTAAAATCTGTAATTCCTCTTGCAAAATTACCAGCGTCAGTCAAAGAAGAAAAAAAGCAAAATATTTATACATTACCCCTGTTAATTGCTCTCAAATAAAATCCTGTCCTTCTTGGAATTATCAACAAGTTTTAGAAAAATCTATTAATATAATTTGCTCTGATTTACCCGTTATTGTTAATAAAATAAATGCTCCTAAAATAAACTCTATCATTGAACAAATCAAAAGCGTAATAAAAGAAAAGAAAAATATAATTAGTAGCCTAAACTCATTAGTAGCAGAGAATATCTTAGATGAGCAAACAGCCAAAATCAGGGGATTAAAAATAGAAAATGAGATCTCAGAATTAAACAGTCAAATTAATAGCTTACCTCCCAATGATCTCAAAGAAATGATTGATAATTTATCCTTAAAACAGTTTTGGTATGACCTTTCAGAACAAGAAAAAAGATTTTACCTTCGAGAGTTTATCAAGCAAATTTATATCATTCCTAACCCCATAAACTCTAAAGAATATCAGATTAAATTAGACTTTATTTTTCAACAATAAAAAAGGGTGTACCGTAGTACACCCAAAAATTAAATTAAATTGGTATTGGATTACATCATGCCGGGCATTCCCATGCCACCCATGCCACCCATACCGCCCATATCGGGAGCAGGGGCTTCAGGGGCAGGTCTTTCAACCACTAATGCTTCGGTGGTTAATACCATTCCAGCAATGGAGGCAGCATTTTGCAAAGAAGAGCGAACTACTTTGGCAGGGTCAACAATTCCAGCGGCGATGAGGTCTTCATATACCCCAGTGAGGGCATTGTAACCAATATTAGAAGCGGATTCTCTTACCTTTTCTACTACCACAGAGCCTTCTACCCCTGCATTGGTGGCGATTTGGCGTAAGGGTGCTTCTAGGGCTTTGATGACAATTTCTGCACCTACTTTTTCCTCTGCATCGGTTAAAGTATCTTTGAAGGCGGAGATTTTACTTGCCATGTGGATAAGGGTTGAACCGCCCCCAGGTACGATACCTTCTTCTACCGCCGCTTTAGTAGCATTGAGAGCATCTTCGATGCGTAATTTACGCTCTTTAAGGTCGGTTTCGGTGGCAGCACCTACTTTGATAACAGCGACACCACCCGCTAATTTGGCGATACGCTCTTGTAATTTTTCTGCGTCATACTCGGAGTCAGTTTCTTCGAGTTGTTTACGGATTTGAGCAACTCTTTTTTGTACGTCAGCGGTGTTACCGGAGTCGGCAACAATGGTGGTGTTGTCTTTTTCGATGGAAATTTTACGGGCTTTGCCTAGTTCGTCTAGTTTGACGGTATCTAAACTTAAACCGATGTCTTCAGAAATTACTCTACCCCCTGTGAGGATGGCAATATCTTCTAACATGGCTTTACGGCGATCGCCAAAACTAGGAGCTTTGATAGCTGCTACATTTAACACACCTCTGGCTTTATTTACTACGAGGGTGGCAAGGGCTTCCCCTTCGATGTCTTCGGCGATGATTAATAGAGGAGCGCCTGCGCGAGCAACTTCTTCTAATACGGGGACGAGATCGGCGATCGCATTTATTTTTTTATCAGTAACTAAGACTAAAGCATTTTCAAGCTCAACGATTTGCTTTTCTTGGTCAGTGATAAAGTAGGGGGACATATAACCCCTGTCTAGTTGCATCCCTTCTACTACTTCTAATTCAGTAGCTAAAGACTTGGATTCTTCTACGGTGATAACCCCATCCTTAGTTACCTTATCCATGGCATGGGCAATCATATCACCAATTTCTTGGTCATTACCCGCAGACACGGAAGCCACTTGGGCAATGACATCACCCTGTACAGGTTGTGCCATGTCAGAAATTTCTTTAACGGCAATGGCGATCGCCTTATCGATACCACGACGTAAAGCCACGGGATTAGCCCCTGCGGTAACATTTTTTAATCCTTCATGGATCATAGCCTGAGCGATAACCGTAGCGGTGGTAGTACCATCTCCAGCCACATCATTAGTTTTGGAAGCAACTTCTCTAACTAATCTTGCTCCAGCATTTTGTAAAGGGTTTTCTAATTCAACCTCTTTGGCAACGGAGATACCATCTTTAACAATTTCAGGAGCTCCAAACTTTCTTTCTAATAATACATTTCTACCTTTAGGGCCCAAAGTTACTTTAACTGCATTAGCTAAAGCGTTAACGCCTTCTTCCAAGGCTCTTCTTGACTCTTCTCTAAAAGATACAATTTTAGACATAAATAATAATTCTCATAGGGATATATTTTTTCTCCATAAATAAATTTAGCACTCTTCTGGTCTGAGTGCTAATACGGTTATCTGCACCTTTTTCAAATCTTGTTATTTTCTATGGTTATCGGGGAAAGTCGAGATGCCCCAGTAAACGAGAAATCATATCTCAAATCAGCAACGCCATTTTTGACAATAACCCATGGCTTATCGAGTTGTCTTAACCTTCTCCATGTTAACCTGTTCCCTTAACCAGTCAATTTCCTTCCCAATTTCTGATTTATAACGCTCTAAAGCCCTTGCCTGAAAAGAATCATCATAGACTATCTGTAAATCTTCATCGTCCAACTTTAACTGACAAACCTTTAAGCGATGCTCCATTAATTCCAATCTTTGACTAGGTTTTAAATAACTAAAAAAGCAAAACTTAATCATAAAACGAGAACGGGCATTAACCCAACTTTCGTGGGGATGTTCCAACATTTTCTCCAACCATTTCGCTTTTCCGACAGAAGTAATACTATAAATTTTACGATTATTATGATCATCTTCCTGCTCCTCAATTAATCCCCTATCCAACAACCGTTTTAGTAAAGGATAAATAGCTCCATAATTAACACTGATACAACCACTCATAAACAACTCCATCTGTTTTTTGAGCAAATAACCATGTAACGGCTCTTTTTGTAATAAACCAAGGGTAGCCAACTCTAACATATTTCTTTTTTTTTACTTTTTTATATCAGATTGATATATTTTATTGATATAATGGGAACTTAATAAAACTTTACCATCAACATCAATTAATCTGTACCAAATATGATTAATCCTAATTCTGCTCCTAGTGAAACATCCAATGTTGACGAAAAAGAAGTAGATGCCATTACCCCCAACCCCGATGAGTCAAAGAAAAAATTATCTCCCTGGTGGATAGTGGGTACAGTGGCTATCCTCGCTATTCTCGGAGGTGGCGGAATGTTACTTTTTAATAATGGCAACGAAAATAACCCCGCAGGAGGAGCAATGGCAGGGCAACCCCAAGCCTCCCCCGTAAGTCTAAGTACCTTAGAAGCGGAAATAGTCCAAGATACTACTACCATTGTCGGAAGGCTAGATGCCCCTAGGGCTGTCACCGCTAGGTCAGAAATTAATGGCAGAATTAGGAGTATTTTGGTAACAGAAGGACAAGCAGTTACCGCAGGGCAGTTAATTGCAACGGTGGAAAGTGAGCAACTAGAAGCGGAATTGAGGGAAGCCCAAGCCCAACTAGAAAGCGCCCGTTCCCGTCTAGCTCAACTCAGGGCAGGGAGTCGTCCCGAAGAGATAGCCCAAGCCCAAGCACGGTTAGAAAGTGCGATCGCCCGTAGAAACAACGCCAGAGAAGGTTCCCGTCCCCAAGAAATAGCAGAAACAAGAGCAGAATTAGACTCCGCCCGAGCAGAATTAGAACTAGCCCAAGAAAGAACCAGAAGATATAAAATACTATTTGAAGAAGGGGCAATTTCTCAGGATGAATACCAAGAATTTGTCAAAATAGAACGTCAAGCCTCCTCCGCCGTTACCCAAGCCCAAAGACGTTTAGACGGTCAAACTAGGGGTAGAACCTCCGATTTAACAGAACTTAACGCCAACGTAGAAGAAGCTAGGCAAAACCTACAACTTGTCAGAAATGGCACAAGGACAGAAGAAATAGACCAAGCCCAAGCAGAAGTATCCCAAGCCACCGCTAGGGTAAACCGAGTGGAAGTGCAACTAGAAAAAGCTCAAATTACCGCCCCCTTTACAGGCATCGTAGGTAATATTCCCGTAAGAGTAGGAGACTTTATTACCTCTGGGGAAGAATTAACCACCATCACCGAAAACGATGTCCTAGAAGCAAACTTTTCCCTACCCCTAGAACAAACCGAAAGACTAAGACTAGGTTTACCCGTAGAAATTCTCGATAATCAAGGGGAAATTCTTACCACAGGAGAAATCAGTTTTATCTCCCCCGATGTAAATCCCTCCACCCAATTAGTTCTCACCAAAGCCACCCTCAATCAAAGTAGAGGAAGTTTATTTAATCAAACCTCCGTAAGAGCTAGAATTATCTGGGAAGAAAGTTTAGGGATTCTCGTGCCATCCTCCGCTATTTCAAGAATGGGAGGAAATAACTTTGTTTTTGTCGCTAAAAGTGCAGAAAATGGGGAAGGGGATGAACCCTCATTAGTTGCCGAACAACGCCCCATAGAATTGGGTAGTTTACAGGGCAACAGTTATCAAGTATTAAATGGTTTAGAAGAAGGAGAGCAGATAGTTAGTGCGGGAATTTTAAACATTCGAGATGGCGCCCCCATCATGCCCCTACCCCCTCAGCAAAATGGAGAGATGAACAGATAAGACCGAGATATTAAATAGTCCATTATCCCAAGTTTTAATTATTCATTATTCATTATCCATTAAGAAAAGATGTTCGTTGATTTTTTTATTCGCAGACCAGTATTTTCCACCGTTTGTGCCTTTATCATCCTTTTGATTGGAAGTATCAGTATTGTCACTCTACCTATTGCTCGTTTTCCAGAAATAGCACCCACTCAAATCCAAGTAATCGCTAATTATCCCGGGGCTGATGCGGAAGTGGTAGAAAATACCGTTACTAATATTCTCGAAAGGCAAATTAATGGTGTAGAAGGGTTAAAATATATATCCTCTAGTAGTACCAGCACAGGAACAAGCAGTATTACCGCCACCTTTGATGCTTCACGGGATAAAGATTTGGCCGCCGTTGATGTGCAGAATCAAATTTCAGTGGTAGAAGGGCAGTTACCCGATGTGGTACAACGCACGGGGGTAAGGGTAAGCCAACAGTCTAACAATATTTTGATGGGTTTTGGTCTGTTTAGTGAAAATGGACAGTATGACAATGACTTTTTAAGTAACTATGCGGAAAGATTTTTAGTAGATGCCCTCAAAAGGATTGATGGGGTTTCCGATGCAACGGTATTTGGCGAAAGACGTTATGCCATGCGTTTATGGGTTGATCCCAATCGCCTTAGTAGCCGTGGTTTAACCACAATGGATGTGGAAAATGCCCTGCGGGAACAAAATGTTCAGGTGGGGGTTGGTGCTGTGGGTGCTGAACCTGCGGTGGAGGGGCAGGAAGTACAGATTTCCTTACGGGCAGTGAGTCAGTTGACTGAGCCAGAGGAGTTTGAGGATATAATTCTTCGTACCGATGAGCAAACGGGGTCTTTGATTCGTTTTCGAGATGTGGGTAGGGTTGAGTTAGGGGCGCAGGATTATAATTCTTTTGTGCGTTTTCGAGGGGTAGAAGCGGTGGGGATTGGGGTATATCAGTTACCCGGTTCTAATGCCCTTGAGGTGGCGGAAAATGTAAAAACCCAGATGGCGGAGTTGGCACAACAGTTTCCCGATGGTATTAATGTTCAATTGGCTTTTGATACGACGGGTTTTATTGAGGAGTCTTTGAATGAGGTTATTGTCACTCTATTGATGGCAGTGGGGTTGGTAATTCTCATTATTTTGGTATTTTTGCAAGATTGGCGTACCACTTTAATTCCTTCTCTAACTATTCCTCTTTCTTTGGTGGGTACTTTTGCTTTTGTGAGGGCGTTTGATTTTTCGATTAATAGTCTCACTCTTTTTGGCTTAACTCTGGCGACAGGGTTGGTGGTGGATGATGCCATTGTGGTGGTAGAACAAATTTACCGTTATATTCAGGATCGGGATATGGAATCCCATCAGGCGGCCAGTGAGTCGATGAAACAGTTGACGGGCGCTGTTATTGCGACTTCTTTGGTGTTGATGGCGGTGTTTATTCCTGTTACTTTTTTCCCGGGTACTACGGGGGCTTTATATCGAGAGTTTGCTTTAACCATTGCCTTTTCTATTGTTATTTCTACTTTTTTGGCTCTAACTTTAACTCCTTCCCTTTGTGCTTTGTTGCTGAAGAAAGGACAACATCCCCCTGCTTGGATTGAGCCGTTTTTTAATGGGTTTAATTCTATTTTAGATTGGTTAACCCTGAAATACGAAGGCTCTTTAAAATTTTTAGCTCGTTTTAAGTTGTTTGTGGTGGGAATTTTTGCGGTGTTAATTGCCGTTACTGGCTGGTTATATAATACTGTGCCGACGGCTTTTGTACCCCAAGAAGATCAAGGGTTTTTTATCACTATTATTCAAGCACCCCAAGGGGTTTCCCTTCAATATACTAGCGAGGTGATGCGCAAGGCGGAGGAGGAAATTTTGGCGATTCCTGATGTGTTGGGTACTTTTGCTATCGGTGGTTTTTCTTTTGGGGGTAGTTCTCCTAATCAGGGGGTTATTTTTACTCCCCTTAAGCCCTGGGGCGATCGCCCTAATCCAAATCAATCGGTTCAAGCCATTATAGGGCAACTGTTTCCCAAGTTTGCTATGATCCCTGAAGCAAGAATTATCCCCATTAATCCCCCCGCTATTCAAGGATTAGGAACTTTTGGTGGTTTTACCCTTAATTTACAAGATAGAAGGGTTAGTCCTGATTTGGAGTCCATGGTGGAGGTGATGGGACAATTTTTAGGGGCGGCTAACCAAGATGATGCTTTGGCTGGGGTGTTTACTCAGTTTGCGGCCAATAGTCCTCAATTAATTGTGGAGGTGAATCGGGAAAGGGCGAAGGTGTTGAATGTCAATATGGATGATGTGTTTAGCACCATGGCAACCATGATGGGTGGCTCTTATGTTAATGATTTCACCATGCAACAACGTTCTTACCGAGTTTATGTACAAGGAGATAAGGAGTTTAGGGCAAATCCTGAGAGTATGAAAAACTTTTTTGTGCGCTCTGGCAATGGTGAGATGATACCTCTCTCAAACCTTGTTACTCTTACTCCTACGGTGAGCGCCCAGACTATTAACCATTATAATTTATTCCGTTCTATCGAAATTAACGGCTCTCCTGCCCCCGGGTTTAGTTCGGGTAATGCCATTGAGGCGGTAGGTGCGATCGCATCTCAAGTATTACCCCAAGGCTTCGGCTACGAATGGACAGGGATTTCTTTGGAGGAAATCAGCGCAGGAAATGTGGCTATAATCATCTTCGGTTTAGGTATCGTTTTCGTCTTCCTCGTCTTGTCTGCCCAATATGAAAATTATATAGATCCCTTGATCATCATTCTAGCGGTACCCTTAGCTATATTAGGGGCATTACTTGCCCAAAGTTTGAGGGGTTTTAGTAATGATATTTATTGCCAAATCGGTTTAGTAATGTTGATCGGTTTAGCCAGTAAAAACTCCATCCTGATTGTGGAATTTGCTAACCAACTACGGGATGAAGGGATGTCCACCGTTAAAGCCGCCATCGAAGCATCAAAGCAAAGACTACGCCCCATCCTCATGACAGCCATTTCTACCCTCACAGGTATTTTTCCCCTCGTTATTGCCACAGGGGCGGGGGCTGGTAGTCGTCAATCCCTTGGTACAGCCGTATTTGGGGGAATGTTAGTCGCAACTTTCCTCAGCCTATTTGTGGTTCCTATTCTTTATATAGTAATTAAAATGGCGGTAGAGAAGGTGTTACCCAGAAAGCAACCAAGAGAACTGGCTTCCTAAATTTTGCAAACTTTAAATCATAAGGAAAAATGACTTCAGGTTCATCAGAGCAAATAATAATTGAGAATTGTTTCGGTATAGTCACTACCAAAACAGTTACTTACAAGATCGAAGAAAATTATACGCCTGTGGTTAAGAAAACTATTCCAATTAAACAAGTTGTTTCAGTTCAATGCTATACCGATAAGATGATATTTCCAGGTCTTTTCTCAATTATTTTAGGGTTAGTATTTTTAGAAAGTATTATTGGTATCATTCCTCTGATTTTTGGTATTTTTATGTTATGGGGTTTTCCAACCGTTAATGTCGTTACTACTAAACGAATAACAACTCATTCAAGTGGATGGCCTTGGCAAAGAAAAGAAGCACAAGCTTTTACAAATGCCTTACATAATCAACTATTTAAGGATTAATTTAATTGGTGTTATCAATGATTCCATAGCCTTTTATCAATAAAAAAAACTAATATACATAATCAGTAATAAAAAAAGTAATCTGTGAGGATAACCGAACCTGTAAAGCCCTATCTACCGTACTTTATTAGAAAAACAAATATATTCATTAGGACAACTGAGACTGAAATTATAATATTAAAAAAACTTATGTGTTAAAGGGATAAGAATTTCATTGCTAATGTGTAGAGCATAATTGACATTTATCCTTTAATATTCATAATAGGCTTACTAATATAGTAAGAAATAGCATTTGCAAACTATTTATTAAAGGAAACAAAACATGGCAACTTATAACGTTACCCTAGTAACTGAAGACGGCGAACAAACTATTGAAGTACCCGATGATGAGTATATCCTTGATGTAGCTGAAGAACAAGGTATTGACTTACCTTACTCCTGTCGTGCTGGTGCTTGTTCTACTTGTGCTGGTAAAATCGTTTCTGGTACTATCGATCAGTCTGATCAGTCTTTCTTAGATGATGATCAAATTGAAGCTGGATATGTTTTAACCTGTGTTGCTTATCCTACTTCTGATTGTAAAATCGAAACCCACAAAGAAGAAGATTTGTACTAGGTAATTTTTGAGTCGGGGAAGCAATTGATTGTCGTTTTTCGGGCAATTGATTGTTTCTTATTACTTGCAAACCCCCCAATAATATGGTAGGGGTATTTTTTTTTGCCTGTTAGAATGTCAGAAATAATAATTGTTTTCCATTTTACAGGAAAAAGTCGTTAGAATCATTATATACAGCATAGTCAAGCAATAAAAATGCCTCCCTTGAATTTAGATTTTAAAACCGTTTTTCCTTACCAATTAGATGATTTTCAGGTAGATGCGATCGCACTTTTGGACGCAGGAAAATCCGTCTTAGTAACCGCGCCTACTGGCTCAGGAAAAACACTCATTGGGGAGTA
Source organism: Cyanobacterium sp. (assembly GCF_054166785.1). Taxonomy (NCBI): domain Bacteria; kingdom Bacillati; phylum Cyanobacteriota; class Cyanophyceae; order Chroococcales; family Geminocystaceae; genus Cyanobacterium; species Cyanobacterium sp. Next base: position 42,291 of record NZ_JBSZCP010000042.1, on the reverse strand, counting down.
TGCCATCTATCGAGCCTTAAACAGTGGACAAAGGGTATTTTATACCACACCATTAAAAGCCCTTTCTAACCAAAAATTTAGAGACTTTCAAGAAAAATTTGGTCAAACTATAATTCCCGAATCGGGATTGTACAAAGAAATCGGTCTAATTACAGGGGATGTTTCCATCAACCCCGAAGCCCCCATTGTGGTAATGACCACCGAAATTTTCCGTAATATGCTGTATAGTACCCCCATCGGAGAAGTAGGTACATCGGTTCGCAACGTCCAAAGTGTTGTCCTTGATGAATGTCATTATATCAATGATCCGGGTAGGGGTACAGTGTGGGAAGAGTCCATTATTTATTGCCCCCCCCATATCCAATTAGTCGCCCTTTCCGCCACCGTGGGCAACCCCCAACAACTGTGCGACTGGATAAACCATGTGAGACGCTGTCACTTTCAACAGGGAGATTTTAGCCGTTGTGAGTTAGTAAACTCCGATTTTCGCCCCGTACCACTCAAATTTTACTTTAGCCATAGTAAGGGGTTACAAAATTTATTTAAAGATAAAACTGATAAAATCAACCCTCAATTAAAAAGTCTTTTACGCCCCAATAAAAGGGGAAGATTTGACCGTAAAACTTGCCCCACGGTTAAAGGATTAACTCAGCAGTTAAACAACCAAAAAATGCTTCCTGCTATTTATATCATATTTAGTAGAAAAGGCTGTGATCAATCGGTAGAGTCTTTAAACTATGTTAACTTAGTTTCCATAGAAGAGAGCAAAAAAATATTATCTTACTTACTAAGATTTTTACTTTTAGAAAGCATTGAATTACAAGATAAAATAGTTGAATTTGCTAGAAAAGAGCATGAAGTTACCTATGACAAAATTACTAATTTTATTAACAAAAAAGAAAATGCAGAAGTAGAATTAATCGAATTTTTGACCGAAAAACCCCTATTAAAAGAGAGAATTTTACGCTTTTTAGGAGATAATAGCGAATTAGTTAGAAGTAGCCAAATCGAACCCCTTACCAGAGGTATCGCCGCCCACCATGCTGGAATTTTACCCGCTTGGAAAGAATTAGTGGAGCGTTTATTTGAAAAAGGTTTGATCAAAATTGTTTTTGCCACCGCTACCCTCGCCGCAGGGATAAATATGCCCGCCCGTACCACCGTTATCTCTGCCCTACGCAAAAGGGGTGATGATGGTATTCGTACCCTTACCCCCTCAGAATTTTTACAGATTGCAGGAAGGGCTGGGCGCCGAGGCATGGATGATGTGGGTTATGTGGTGACGGTACAAACTCCCTATGAAGGGGTGTTAATTGCTTCTAAGTTAGCAAAAGCAGAGCCAGAGGCGTTGCGTAGTTGGTTTACCCCTAGTTATGGTATGGTGTTAAATCTCCTACAAAAACATACCATTGAGGAAGCTAAACAGCTACTAGAATTAAGTTTCGCTGAATATTTAGCCCAAGAGCAACTAAATCCCCAGGAAGAGGCGATCGCATCCTACACTAGAGAAATAACCAGATTAGATGTAGGTTTAGCAGGATATAACAGTAAAGAATTAGCCTCTTACGAAAAACTAAAAGAAAGACTAAAACAAGAGAAAAAAATTCTCAAACTATTCCAAAAAAACTGGCGCCAACAAAGAGTAGAAACCCTAAAACCCTCTATCGAAAAACTAATTCCGGGGAATATTCTCAGCCTTAACCGCCAAGGCAAAAAAAATGCCTATGTAGCCGAAGGAATCATGGTGGCGAAAATATCTAACAATAACCAAGAATTTTTCCTGTGTTTAGGGAAAGATAACCATTGGTACATCGCCTCTATCAGTGACATCATTGATATTAACTCAGGTACAATGCCCCCCAACCTAGTAGAAAATCTTTATTTGCCCGACATCGAAAATATCTGTGCAGGGCCACTGTGTGCAGGAGATAGTGCCAGTGAAGCCATAAGTACCATCATTGCTGATTATGAAAAAGAATATACCCCCGTTAATGAAGAAATCAGCGCCCAAGAAAAACGCATCGAAGCAGTAGAAAACCTAATCAAACAACATCCCCTCGACAAAGTCGAAAAAATAGGGCAGTTGATGCGCAACAACAGCAAACGTCAAACCCTTAAACAAGAATTGACCACCATTCAAAATCAATATCAAAAAGTAAAATCTAATAGTTCTTACTATTGGCAAGAATTTTTAGCCCTCGTGGAAATATTGCGAGAATTTGGGGCATTAAAAGAATTTGAACCCACCACCCTCGGAGAAGCGGCCGCCGTCATCAGGGGAGAAAATGAACTATGGTTAGCCCTCGCCCTTACCTCTGGACATTTAGACTTTTTACCCCCCCACTACCTCGCCCCTGCCATTACGGCCCTCATTACAGATCCCCCTAGGTTCGATACTTGGGTGGCTTACCAGCCCTCAGCGCAGGTATTAGATGCTTTGGGTTTGGTGAAAATAGATGATGAATATAATCCCGAAGAGCAATTAACCGAAACCCGCCGTAAACTATATCAAGCCCAAACCAAAAAAGATATTACCATGCCCGTTTACCTAGAAAGGGATGTAATCGGCTTATCCGAGGCTTGGTGTTTGGGGGTAACCTGGGATGAACTTTGTTCTAATACTACCCTTGACGAGGGGGATATTGTCCGCATTTTACGGCGTACCGTTGATGTTTTGTGGCAAATACCCCAAGTGCCGGGGGTTAATTCCCGATTGGCGGACACCGCAAGGGATGCCTTTGCCAAGATGAAGCGTTTTCCTATCTAGCTATTGTCCGTTAGGGCGATTTCCATCACCTTCATTGGTACGGCGTTATAAACCTGTTGTAAATACTGCATTACCGCCTGAGAATCGTTATAGGGTAGAGGAATTGCCCCCAATACATCCAATATATTCTTATTATCCGTGGGGGGAGTAATCACAACTAAGGAGGAGTCTAAGGGTTCGTCATACTCCCAAAAACTATCGATACTAAGAGGTACGGAGGTTTTATTTGCCTTAGCTTTCCTCTTGGGTAAAGATTTAATTTTGCCTAACATCTCAGGTTGGGGCTCTTTTCCTAATAATTTCATGCCACGACACACCCTCAAGGCTTCTAAAATTTGTTCCTTACTTCTGCCCCGCAGCTGGAATATGATAAAAGGGTCTTCGCTAAAACGATCTGCTAATTGGTAGTAAACGGCGCCAATATGTTTACAAGGGTTTGCTTTGTCTGGACAGGTGCAACGGGATTTGACATCGGTTAGGTTAAAGGGAAATAGGCTTAAACCGTTTTTGATAAATACTTGCTCAATTTCTGAGGGCATTTCCCCCACTAATAGTTGGGCGGCGAGGAGGGCTTTTTCTGACATTGTTCCAATGACATAGCCCCAGTCTTCATCGGAAAATGCGTCGAGGGAAAGGGTTACTCGATAGGGTTGAGATTCGCTTCCTTGTACTTCGGAAATGAGGTGATTTTGTTTAAATTCAATGTTGAGAACGTTTCCTTCTCTGGCGTAGTTGCGCGCCCTTTCTAATCTTTTTTTGAAGCGATAGGAGTCTAATAATTCGAGCCATTTTTCTACCCACCACTGTCTATTTATCATTTGATTCATCAGTTTTTATCCAGAAACAATATATTTTGAGGGGTTTTTCTATATTATCAGTTTTCAGGCGTGGAAAAATTGGCAGGTAAACTAATCCATTTTATGCAAGGGGTAAGGAAAAGCGAAAGGTTGAGCCTTGGTGAAGTTGACTGGTTACTTCGATCGCCCCTACTTGCAATTCTACCAGCTTTTTAGTGATGGCAAGACCGATACCACTACCCCCAGAATAACTGTTCCGAGAGCGATCGCCCCGCCAAAATCGCTCAAATACATGGGGTAAATCTTCGGGGGCAATACCCACTCCAGTATCTTGCACTGTTATCCATAAATATTTATTAACTACCTTGGTGGATATTTCAATGGAACCTACTTCAGTGTAACGGATGGCATTACCTAGTAAATTAACTAAAATCTGCTCAGTGCGATCGGCATCTGCCATCACCAATGGTAAACTATCAGGACAAGATAACTTTAAAACAGGGCCATCATCCAAAAGTTGATCCCGAAACCTCGTAATTAACCCCCTCAAAAGAGGCAAAAGATTAATGGGTTTAACATCAATGGACAAATAACCCGCTTCCGCCTTCGATAACTCCTGTAAATCACTGGTCAAATTCTCCAAACGCCTAGTTTCCCTAACCAAATTAAGATATAACTGAGGACAGCCATCAATATCCCCCGAAGCCAACTCCTCCAAATAACCCCTAACCACCGTCAAAGGAGTTCGTAACTCATGGGTTAAATCCCCCACCAAATCCCTTCGTCGGCGCTCCACATCCTCCAAACTGCTGGCCATACGATTAAAACTAACACTAAGTTGATTTAACTCAGGAATCTCACTCTCCGGCATCCTTTGCTCCCAATGGCCCGCCGCAAAATTATGGGTAATATTTTTCATCTGTTTTAAAGGTTTCATAATCCTAAGAGTCAAATAATAACTAACTCCCCCTGCCGTTACCCCCCCCAAAACTAATGACCACATGGCACTACGATTCCAAGCCGTCTCAAAACCATCGATTAAATAGGTTTTAGCAGATCTCACCGTCAAAAATCCCTTTCTCTCCAACTGCTCCAATCTCACCACAAAAAATTGAGGAGAAGATACTTTCGCTACACCAATAAAAGTGCTTAAACCCACCACCATTACTGCCAAGTGAGATAGAAACAGCCTTGTACCCAAACTCATTTTTTGCTTCATGAAAAACTCTTACTCATCAACTCTTATTATGGATTAGATTTTCAGAGATGGTGATGAAGGAAAGAAGATTTAAAGGCGTTGGGGAATGGGCAATAGTTTTAATATTGAGTATGTAATGTAATTGAATAGTGCATCATGTCCAAAATTGGTAACGCTGATTTAAAATATATGTGCGTGTAATACTTCTGCCTCACAGAGATAAATAATACCTGAATAATCCTCAAAAAAACGTTCTGCAACCTCATTAGAAATTTTTATGGCTATTTCCCGACTGGGGGTAAGGACTTCGATTTTTATATTTGAATAGGTCTCGGAAACCGTGGGTTGTCCAGACGATCGCACATTACGACTCCCTTTACCTCCTGCTGCCACTACTGTATATCCTGTGGCTCCTGCTTCATCGATAATTTTGGCAATTTTTTTTAGCAATAGCTTTTCCGTGACAATGACAAGTTTATTGGCTTTCTGGCTCATTTGAACTACCTCCCAAGATATTTTGCAATAAAAATAATAAAAAATCTATGGTTTTTAATGCAACCATACTCATAAGTATATATATAAAAATACATTTCGTGGAACAACTCCTATCAGATTTAGAGAGGTTTTTAATAAAAATAACTTATCGCTTATCCTTTGAAATAGGAACTTCTTTCTGCCATGGAAAAAGTTTTAGGTTAAAAAACTAGCTTTTGTAATACTCTATTCAACGCAGTGATCAATACTCCAAGGCGAAATCCCTTCAAGTATAAGTTTTAATTATCTTTTAAATTTAATATAACTTAGTTATTTTGGCTTTAGAAGTTGTTATTTCGAGGATTTTTGGGATATATATAAATATATAGGTTATATATTTTGCATAGGTTTTTATCTATGTAAATGTGAGTCAAAAAAAATACATCTTAAAGGGGTGTTTTCAAGACAGTGGGCTTTGGTTGTGTATTATCCTGCGTAATTTTAAGTATCTAAAAAAGGAGGAATCATAAAGTGGATTTTTTATCACGTTTCATGGGTGACTTTCTATCTCAGTTACAATCTCCAACCCTTGGCTTTCTGATTGGTGGTATGGTTATTGCTGCTTTTAATAGTCAACTGCAAATTCCCGATGCGGTTTATAAATTTATTGTATTTATGTTGCTGATAAAAGTAGGTTTGAGTGGAGGTATTGCTATTCGCAATTCAAATCTGACAGAAATGCTTTTACCCGCAGTTTTTGCCGTGGCCATTGGTCTTATAATTGTTTTTATTGGGCGTTATACATTGGCTAAGTTACCCAGTGTAAAAGTGGTAGATGCGATCGCAACGGCGGGTTTATTTGGGGCGGTCAGTGGTTCTACCTTAGCAGCGGCATTAACCTTACTAGAAGAACAAGGCATCCAATATGAGCCATGGGCGGGCGCACTTTATCCTTTTATGGATATTCCTGCATTGGTAGGTGCGATCGTTTTAGCTAGTATTTACACCAAAACACAAAAAAATAAAATCGTCGATGAGTATCCCCAAAAAGAGCCAGTGGCAGCAGGGGATTATTCTAGTAACCAAGACTATCCTGCCACCAGACAAGAATATTTAGCTAAACAACGGACTCACTCTGGCAAAGAAAGAGTAGAGATATGGCCTATCGTCAAAGAGAGTCTCCAAGGTTCCGCCCTATCAGCGCTATTGCTTGGTTTAGCCCTCGGTTTACTAACCCGCCCTGAAAGCGTTTATGAGAGTTTTTATGACCCTCTTTTTCGTGGTCTGCTATCAGTCTTAATGCTGGTAATGGGTATGGAAGCCACCGCAAGAATTGGGGAACTGCGTAAAGTAGCTCAGTGGTATGCTGTATATGCTTTTATTGCTCCCCTGTTACACGGATTTATCGCCTTTGGTTTTGGCATGATTGCTCATCAACTTACGGGATTTAGTCTTGGGGGCGTGGTTATCTTGGCGGTTATTGCCTCCTCTAGCTCAGATATTTCTGGCCCTCCCACTTTACGGGCAGGTATCCCCTCGGCTAATCCTTCCGCTTACATAGGAGCATCTACGGCGGTGGGGACTCCCGTGGCGATCGCCCTAGGAATACCACTTTACATTGGACTAGCCCAAGCATTAATGGGGGGATAAATTGTTAAAATTTAGATTTTAGTCTTAACCATCCTCCAAATTCCTAAAACCCTTTTTCTCTTTACCTATTCTGTATAAAGCTATAAGTCAAACTTATTTGTTATTGTGCTTAAACTCCATTATCATAGCAATAACAAAATATTTAAACAAAGACTCATAGAAAAATACCTATATAAAAATGAAAGGGAAAAAAGTGGATGCAAATTACTAATAAAATACATTTTCGCAATGTAAGGGGAGACTTATTAGGAGGATTAACCGCCGCAGTCATTGCCTTGCCCATGGCATTGGCTTTTGGTATTGCTTCTGGGGCTGGAGCGAGCGCAGGGTTATGGGGTGCAGTATTAGTAGGATTTTTTGCTGCCCTTTTTGGTGGTACTCCTACCCTCATTTCTGAACCTACCGGCCCAATGACCGTAATTATGACCGCTGTTATTGCTAACCTAACCGCCAGTAACCCTGAAAATGGTATGGCCATGGCCTTTACCGTAGTTATGTTGGCAGGGCTGTTCCAAATCATCTTCGGTTTGTTAAAGCTCGGAAAATACGTCACCATGATGCCCTATACCGTCATCTCTGGATTTATGACAGGTATCGGTTTGATCCTCGTAATTTTGCAAATAGCTCCTTTTTTGGGACAGGGAACCCCCTCTGGAGGAGTCATTGGCACGATTCAAAACATTCCTGCTCTCATCGGTGACATTAACCCTTTAGAAACAGTTTTAGCACTAATGACCGTGGTTCTTTTATACGTAGTACCTCGTCGTTATCGTCAATATTGTCCTCCTCAACTTTTGGCTCTTGTGGCGGGGACATTGGTTTCTTTGGTGTTTTTCGGAGATGTGGATATTCGTCGTATTGGTGAAATTCCCACAGGTTTACCCACTTTACAAGTACCCACCTTTGAGGCTGATCAGTTTAGGGTGATGGTCATTGATGCCATGGTATTGGGGATGTTGGGTTGTATTGATGCCCTTCTTACCTCTGTGGTGGCAGATAGCTTGACTCGTACTGAACATAATTCTAATAAGGAGTTAATTGGACAGGGTTTAGGTAATTTATTTTCTGGTTTATTTGGTGGTATTGCTGGGGCTGGAGCAACCATGGGAACCGTGGTAAATATCCAAACGGGGGGTAAAACTGCTCTATCGGGTATTGCGAGGGCTTCTATTTTATTTGTGGTGGTAGTGTGGGCTGCTCCTTTAACGGCGAATATTCCTTTGGCTGTTTTGGCTGGTATTGCTTTTAAAGTGGGTCTTAATATTATGGACTGGGGTTTTCTTAAAAGGGTTCACAAAATTTCTTGGAAAGCCGCAGGTATCGTCTATGGGGTAATTCTTTTAACGGTATTGGTAGATTTGATGGTAGCGGTAGGTGTAGGGGTATTTATCGCTAATGTGATGACCATTGAGAAACTATCGGAGTTCCGTTCTAAATCAGTGAAAATGGTTAGTGATGCGGATGATCGCATTGTTTTGAATAGTGAAGAAAAACAGATATTGGATTTGGCTGGGGGTCGGATGTTACTTTTCCACCTCAGTGGACCAATGATTTTTGGGGTGGCAAAGGCCATTGAGCGGGAACACAATGCCATTAATAATTATGATGTGTTAATTGTTGATTTATCTGAAGTTCCTATTTTGGGCGTTACATCTTCCCTCGCCCTCGAAAATGCCATCAAAGAAGCTATTGATCAAAATAATGAGGTGATTATTGTGGGGGCTACGGGTAAGGTTAGAAGTCGTCTTGAAAAGTTAGGTTTGGCTGGACTAATTCCTGCTCATAATTGGATGGGCGATCGCCTTTATGCCCTACAACAAGGACTTGCAACGGTCAGAAACCGACAAAGCGAACCATATCAACCTTCTGAATCCAACCTTGACATAGAAACAGAGATAATCTAACCGTCAGGGGTTATAAATAAAAATTTGGCGTTGGTGAATTAAATTATGATTTTTAGCTTAGTTCATCAATAGGCAATAGTAATAATAGTTCTAGTATTATATCTTTGCTGTAGTCCAATAATGTTGCATACCAAAAATAAGCAACACCAAAAATTTAATAAAAAAGTTGGGCTTAATATATAAAACCCAACTATTTTTTTTATGCGTACATTGTCAAATCCATATTAAACTTAAATTTGAGGTTCTAAACGAGCATAGAAAGAACCACGAATTTTAACCTCTTCAGGATCTTCAGCACCTAAGTCAGTGGAGGAAGGCTGTTCACTTTCAAAGATTCCAGCAATTTCCCCAGTCTCAGCATCAACTTTGGTAATTTGTAAAGACATTTCACCTTTCATTTTCTCCGCTTTCTTAAGGTTGCTACGGGTATATTCAGAGTTATCAGCACCAGCAGGAAGAGCCACAGCATTATCATAACCAATGGTTAAACCACGTCCTTTAGGGTCGATGAAAGAAGCACCACGGTAGGAAGGTACTTTATAATCTCCTTTAAAATCAGTGGAACTATTAACAGAAGTAAAACCGGGTTCAGTTTGAGCAGTTAATTGTTTAACGGTGAAGAAGAAGGGTACTTGTTTTCCACCGGGTAATAAAACAGTAATGATTTGGAAATCGATACCATCAAACTCTTTAAAAGTTAAAACTCCTTGCTCATCAGCGACAATACTTCCTCTGATTTGTTCTAAGCTGGTGGTATCTCTAGTTAATACTTTGGCTTGGATATACTCCGCCTCTTTTCTTTTACTAACAGGTTCTTCTAAAACAAAATACTCTTCAGGCTCTAAACACATATCAAATACCGCTAGGGGCTGATCTGGGCTAATATCAATAGAACCACGGGTAAACTCATTAATTTGGGGACATTTATTTGCCAATCCAGTATTAACAATTTCATCATAGGTGATTGTCTTGGGATCGTAGGCTTTTGCTTGTCCATCGCTACAAGCTCCTAAAAATCCTAAGCATACAATCAAGAAAGCTACTAATAGGTTGCGAAACCTCATGATTTGACCTCTCTTCTGATTTTTTCTAAATTTTTAATTTTAAATCTTGTATTTTACTTATGATGACTAATTTTTTTTTCCGGTTGCCATGAAAATCAAATTAGCTGATCTAAGTGTCGTTAGATTTATCGTAATATACTTTACCAAATTAAGAGTCGTTATAGGAAACTTAAAATTTTGTAATAATATAATTATTCTCTGTTTGAAAATTGAATAAGATAAAGTATCGAGCCAAATAAACAATTATTGATGATTTTAAAAGTAATTATTGCCTCTGTTTTTACCACTGCTTTTTTTGCACTATTTTCGGTCAAAGCTCAATCTCCATATACTGATATATATGTTTTTGGTGATAGCCTCTCTGATACGGGTAATTTAGCCCAAATTGTTCACAGGGAGTTAGGACAGAGTATTGATTTTCCCCCTTCTGAGGCTTATCCCCAAGGTCGATTTACTAATGAGTTTGTTTGGGTTGAAATATTAGCTCAATATTTAGGTATAACCGTCAACCCTGCCACTAATTTTGCCATTGCTAGCGCCCAAAGTGGCTTAACTAATTTTTATCAGAATGATGATTTTCCTGAACCCATCGAAGTCAGGGGGGTATTAGGACAGGTTCAGCATCATCCAAGGGCGATCGCCCCTGAGAAGCATTTATATATAATTTTAGGGGGAGCAAATGATTACCTCTCCCCAGACCATAGGGAAAAAGAACCAGAAGAACTCATTAACCATACCATCAACAACCTGAGAGAGTCTATATTGCTCTTAATAGAAGAAGGAGCTGAAAATATTATGGTCGCCAATCTTCCTGCCCTCGGTCAACTTCCCGCCACCATCGATGATCCAGAAATTTCTACCGCCTTAAATGCCCTGTCCTCCAACCATAATAATAGGCTAAAAACAGTCATAGACGAGATTAACCAAGATTTGGACAAAAAGATTAAAATTCTCGATTTAGAGACTATCTTTAAGGAGGTAACTACCTATCCAGAAGAATTTGGACTGGTGAACACTACCCAAGGATGTTTGATGATTGGTTGTGAAAATCCTGACCAGTTTTTGTTTTGGGATGAGATTCACCCCACGGCAAGAACCCATCAAATCATGGCGGACTTTGCCTTACAGCTAATTGGACAAAAAAAGGCAAAATAACCTCAGTTTTGTACACTTTACCAATCAGATTTAGTTCACTTTCTTTGATATGCCGATCCAAGAATCGGGCTAGAAGCCCGAAATACTATACAAAAATTCTAATTAATGGATCACTCTAATGGAAGAATTAAAGGAAAAAGAATAATTGTCCATTCTCAAGACTATCTACCCATACCCACATAGCGGAAACCCAATTCCTCGATCGCCCTTTTATCAAGGAAATTACGCCCATCAATAATCAAAGGTTGTTTCATAACTTTAGCCATTTTCTCGAAGTCAAGCTCCAAAAACTCCTGCCAGTCCGTCACCAACACCAGAGCGTCACAACCATCAGCCAACATAGAAGCATCACTTTCGATGATGACCCCCGATAAACCATGACTAATGCCCGTTTGAGATACGATAGGATCATAGGCTTTCACCTTCGCCCCCAAGCGATTTAACTCCTCAATGATATTTAGGGCGGGGGCATCCCTCATGTCGTCGGTGTCGGGCTTAAAGGTTAAACCCAGTAAACCAACAACCTTACCCTTAAGAATTTTTAACTCCTGCTGTAATTTTTCAATGGCCATTACCCGTTGTCTTTTGTTCACATTAACGGCGGCATTGAGTAATTCAGTATTATAACCATAGTCCTCCGCCGTGTGGATGAGGGCTGATACATCCTTGGGAAAACAAGAACCACCCCAACCAATACCCGCTTGAAGGAATTTACTACCAATACGGGAGTCTAAACCGATGCCCTTCGCCACCTGAGTAACATCTGCCCCTACACGATCGCACACGTTCGCCACTTCATTAATAAAGCTAATTTTAGTCGCCAAGAAAGCATTGGCCGCATACTTAATCATTTCAGCAGAATTTAAATCCGTTACCACCACGGGTACAGGGGGCAAAGATTTATCCTCAGAAAATGTTCTATTTACCAAGGGTTGATATAGTTCCGTCATCAGAGCGATCGCCTGATCACTAGAGCCACCTAATACAATGCGATCGGGATTAAAAGTATCATATACCGCACTACCTTCTCGCAAAAACTCAGGATTACTCACCACATCAAAACAAGTTTCCGCCTCTTCCCTCATGGTAAAGCCATCCCCCTGAGTCACCCCCAACCTTTCCTTAATGCCATCTAAAACAATCATCCGCACCCAATCCCCTGAACCAATAGGCACCGTAGATTTATTGACAATGACCTTATACCCACCATTCAAATTCGCCCCAATGCCCTTAGCCACAGCCTCCACATAACGAGTGTCACTTTCTCCCGTAGGTAGAGGAGGAGTTCCCACCGCAATAAATAAAATTTCGCCATGGTTTACCCCTGCTCCCAAATCCGTAGAAAAAGACAATCGCCCCGAGTCCATAGAAGAGCGCATCAACTCCGATAAACCCGGTTCATAAATGGGAGACTGCCCCTGTTTCATTAAATTAACTTTGTTCTCATTATTGTCGATACAGATAACATCATGACCAATGTGGGCAAGACATACCCCCGTTACTAAACCAACATAACCCGTACCGATAACACAAACTTTCATAATAAATTTACATTTCTAAAAGGCTTTCATATTATGGAAGTTTATAACAAAAAATACTATTGTGAATGTCAAGCAGAAAAAAAACGGACAAAGAACTATTTAAAATTCCTTGTCCATTAATTATTGCTATTTTATCCTTCAATTCTTTGCTTAAAATCTTCAATGGTCATCTTTAAGCCATCATGTAGCGGAATAGTGGGTTCCCAATTAAGATAATGTTTAGCTTTACTAATATCGGGCTGACGTTGCATCGGATCATCCTCTGGTAAAGGTTTATAAACCAACTCGCTATCAGGATTAACCATCTCTTGTACGGTTTTAGCTAGCTCTAGGATGGTATATTCCCCTGGATTACCTAAATTAACAGGCCCGATATAATCACCATTCATCAAAGCCATTAATCCAGCCACAAGGTCAGAAACATAGCAAAAACTACGGGTTTGACTACCATCTCCATAAACCGTCAGAGGAATTCCCCTAATGGCTTGGGCGATAAAATTACTAACCACTCGACCATCTTTTTCGAGCATTCTAGGCCCATAGGTGTTAAAAATACGAGCCACCCTAATATCGGCTTTATGCTCTCGGTAATAGTCAAAGGCAAGGGTTTCGGCAACTCTTTTTCCTTCGTCGTAACAGGAGCGAGGCCCGATACAGTTCACATTACCCCGATATTCTTCGGTTTGAGGATGTACGGTAGGATCTCCATATACCTCGGAGGTGGAAGCTAGTAAAAATCTGGCTTTTGTTCTTTTTGCTAAACCCAACATATTCAATGTTCCCATCACGTTAGTTTTTATGGTTTTGACGGGGTTAAATTGATAATGAACGGGGGAAGCTGGACAAGCTAAATGGTAAATTTGATCTACTTCTAGGCGAATGGGTTCGGTGATGTCATGGCGAATCAATTCAAAGTTATGATGGTCTAACCAATGATCTACATTGCTTTTTTCCCCTGTATAAAAGTTGTCGAGGCATAATACTTCGTGACCTTGTTCCATGAGGCGATCGATGAGGTGAGAGCCGATAAATCCTGCACCCCCTGTAACTAAAATTTTCATTTAATTATTTATAATCATTTCAATTTGTTATATAATTTTAGCGGTTATGATGATTTTTGCCAATTTTTATTTTTTATTTATCTTTATTTTTGAATTGGCTTTTTTTCCTTATTTTTTACTAATTAAATAGTTATCATCTTATATGAATTGGGATATTTTCAGTTTGACTTTTATTACGGTTTTTGTGGCAGAGATAGGTGATAAGAGTCAGTTAGCGGCGATCGCCCTTAGCGGTAGTTCCAAATCACCCCAAGCAGTTTTCCTAGGTTCCATTGCTGCCCTTATCCTTGCTAGTTTTGTCGGAGTCATTGTGGGGGTAGGGATTGGTGAATTTTTACCTGTTAAACTATTAAAAAGTCTAGCGGCGATCGGTTTTATATTTTTAGCCCTGAGTAATCTTTGGCAAGACTAAATATAGAAATGCCCGTTTTGGTGTTGTCCAAAAATTTTAGTTGAAAGGCAAAAGGCAATAAAAAAACGTACTTCATTATTGTAAAAAACGCTAGAAATAATCATGTTTAGCTATAATTACAGTATATTTTTCATTTATTAAAATTTCTATTATTATGTCAAACCTAGAATTAAAACGCAGTGAGTTAATTGACCGTTTAATTATTAATTATTCCACCACAGAAAACGTTGGAAAATTAGATAATTTTGTTCTTGAACTAGAAACCCATCAAGTAAAAGGAATCATCTCAAAAGCTGGACTACTAGGTAGAGATAAACATGGTTTTTCATGGAAACAAATAGAAAGTATCGGCAAAGATAGTATCATCGTCCACTACGATCAAGAAATAGAAATTCAACTAGATGAATGGGACACTTTTTTGATAGGGGCTCAATTATGGTCAAACTCAGGAGATAAAGCAGGTAAAATCGTTGACTATATCATATCCAAAGAAACAGGAAAAGTAATTAACTATTTATTTAGCTCTAGTGGTTGGAAAGGTATTAAAGAAGGTATTTATTCCCTTGCCCCAGAAGATATACTTACCATTACCGATAAGCGTGTTATTGCCGATAATCAAGCCATAGAAAATGCCCCTCAATATAGCAGAGGACTAGGACAAAGCATTGGAATCGTTAAAGATTTCATCAAGGATGATTATGAACAAACTTTAGAAGATTTAAAGTTAAAAGGAAAAGAAGAAAAAACTGAAGAAATAGAAGAATCTTCCAGCATTTCAGTGGATAGTAAAGCTGAATAATATATGTTGAAACCCCCTTTCTTCTACGGAAGGGGATTTTTTTCATTTTACTGATAATTTTCCATACCCACACAAGAACATACTAAATTGCGATCGCCCCAGGCATTATCAATACGCCCCACAGCACTCCAAAACTTATGCTCCTTCGTCCAACTATCAGGATAAGCCGCCTCCTCACGGGAATAAGGATGACTCCAATCAGAAGCAATCAAACTCAAAGCAGTATGGGGAGAATTTTTCAGTAGATTATCCTCCATATCCACCTTACCATCCTCGATCGCCCTTATTTCATCACGAATAGAAATCATAGCCTCACAAAAACGGTCTAACTCCGCCAAAGACTCACTTTCCGTCGGCTCAATCATCATCGTACCATTCACAGGCCAAGACATAGTCGGAGCATGGAAACCATAATCAATTAAACGCTTCGCCACATCCTGCACCTCAATGTTTGCAGACTTACGCAACGGACGTAAATCAATAATACACTCATGGGCCACCAAACCAGCCTTACCCGTAAACAAAATTGGATAATGGGAAGCTAAACGATGGGCAATGTAATTCGCATTTAAAATCGCCACCTTAGTCGCCTCCGTCAACCCGTCAGGCCCCATCATAGCAATATACATCCAAGAAATAGGCAAAATACTCGCACTACCCCAAGGCGCCGCCGACACCATCCCCATAGAATCAGCATTGATTCCCCCCTTATTAAGGGGGGTTAGGGGGGATCTTTCGTCCTTATCAAGGGGGTTTACGGGAGCATCCGTAGAAGGCAAGAAAGGAACTAAATGAGGCATCACCCCAATAGGACCCACCCCCGGACCACCGCCACCATGGGGAATACAAAAAGTTTTATGTAAATTGAGGTGACACACATCCGCCCCAAAATCTCCCGGACGACATAAACCCACCTGAGCATTCATATTCGCCCCATCAAGATACACCTGCCCACCATAACTATGGACAATACCGCATATATCCTTAATACCCTGCTCAAAAACCCCATGGGTAGAAGGATAAGTAATCATCAACGCCGAAAGATTATCCCGATGTTTTTCCGCCTTAGCCTGTAAATCTTCAATGTCAATATCTCCCTGACTATCACACTTCACAGGTACCACCTTTAAACCGCACATCACCGCACTAGCTGGATTAGTACCATGGGCAGACTCAGGAATCAGACAAATATTGCGATCGCCCTCCCCACGACTATCATGATACTTGCGAATTACCTGTAACCCTGCATATTCCCCCTGAGAACCAGCATTGGGCTGGAGAGATATTCCCGCAAACCCCGTTATTTCGCTTAACCATGCCTCCAATTGAGAAAAAAGGACTTGATACCCCTTCGTTTGAGAAAGAGGGGCAAAGGGATGGATTTGATTAAACTCAGCCCAAGTTACAGGCAACATTTCCGCCGTAGCATTGAGTTTCATGGTACAAGAACCCAAAGCAATCATGGAAGTGGTGAGGGATAAATCCTTGGTTTCGAGACGGTGTAAATATCTCAATAACTCGGTTTCTGAATGGTATTGATTAAAGACAGCTTCGGTGAGGTAAGGAGTTTTACGCAAAAAACTACTAGGTAAATCAAACTTAGAAGTATTTAATTCCTCAACGGTAAAATCTACCTCTCCATTAGGGGCAAAAATTGACCAGATTTTTTGGACATCTTCTAGGGTAGTAGTTTCATCAAGACTAATACCAATAGCACCTTCATAATAACGAAAATTAATCTTATGAGCCTCAGCTTTTTCCCGAATAGTATCAATTAACTTAATATCGGCAAAATCAATAGTAATAGTGTCGAAAGTGCAATTACTCCTTAACCCATAACCCAATCTTTCTAACCCTGCACCCAATACCTTCGTTAAATTATGGATAGTAGTAGCAATATTTCTGATACCCTCTTGCCCGTGATATACCCCATAGGTAGAAGCAATCACCGCCAACAATACCTGTGCCGTGCAAATATTGCTCGTCGCCTTATCACGGCGAATATGTTGCTCCCTAGTTTGCAAAGCTAACCGTAGGGCGGGTTTACCATGGACATCCCGAGAAACCCCCACAATACGCCCCGGCACCTGTCTTTTATATTGATCTTTTGTCGCAAAATAAGCAGCATGAGGGCCACCATAACCCAATGGTACTCCAAAACGTTGAGTATTTCCCACCGCAATATCAGCATTTAATTCCCCGGGGGATTTTAACAAAGCAAGACTCATCAAATCACAGGCGAGGGTAACTAAACCTTTTTGACCATGAACTTGATCAATTACCCCTTGATAGTCATAAATTGCCCCATCAGTGGCAGGATACTGTAACAAAGCCCCGAAAATAGGGGTACTAAAATCAAAACTAGCAAAATCCGCAATAATTAACTCAATATCCAAATATCTGGCTCTAGTTTCAATTACCGCAATGGTTTGAGGATGACAGTTAATATCGACAAAAAACTTATTAGACTTATTTTTACACACACCATAACTCATGGTCATCGCTTCCGCCGCAGCCGTGCCTTCATCCAACAAAGAAGCGTTAGCAATTTCTAAACCAGTCAAATCAATAATCATGGTTTGATAATTCAACAAAGCCTCTAACCTTCCCTGGGCAATTTCTGGCTGATAGGGAGTATAGGCAGTGTACCAGTTAGGATTTTCGAGGATGTTGCGTTGAATAACTGGGGGGGTAAGACAATTACTGTAGCCCATGCCAATATAGTTAGTGAATACCTCATTTTGTTGGGCAATTTCCTTTAACTGGTCAAGGGCTTGATTTTCTGAACTAGCAGAAGGTAACTTTAAAGACTGATTGAGGCGAATGGATGGGGGTACAGCTTGATCAATTAATTGCTCTAAACTATCATAGCCTAGAGCATCTATCATTATTTTCGCACTAGGTTCATCGATACCGATATGACGGACTTTAAACTGATTATTTTGTCTTAAACTTAGGGGGGATTGACCGTGACTCAAGGTGTCATTCTCCGCAGATTGAGAATAACTGTTACCGAAATTATCTAAATCGAGCATGGTTGATGGTAGGGTGATTTACGTTTGAGTTACTTATCCTATATTAACGAAATCTTAATAAATCTTAAACTACCATTATCAAGTTCAGTGGTGATGATACTGAATCCCTAGTTGACAACTCCTCTGCCTAAAGACGAGAGGATTCTTCCTTCACTAAGTGATGCCTTTCAAAAGTAAACTTTTTACTTGGTCTTACTCTCTCTCGGTGAAGCCGTAGCGATATGCCCTACCGCCAAAAATACCACAGACGTTATACTTGAAATTGGCTTGGTTTTTGCCTATTTACTGTCCGTAGCTACATCGGTTAAAAACCTTGCTAACACTTTAACATAAAGCCGTCCTGAATGACGGGGTTTTATACCCAAAATTCTTGATAATGCTCAATTATCCCTTATCAATTATTAATTAACCATGTTGGTACTTTCATCTAATACTGGGGAATATATTTGTTTAAAAGATATAGATTTATTTGTTAACCCTAATTGCCAAGAGTTATCCACCCAAGGGGCAAAGGGAAGACATTTAAAATTGATTTCTAATATTCCAGAAAATGAAGCGGTAGAAGTATGTTTATGTGAAGACAATTATCGGGCATGGTTACCATTATCCTCTTTACAGTATTTACAACCTGCGGAGGAAGCCTATCAAAAAAAGACTATTTTTCGTGAGTATATTTCCCAGAAAATTCCTGCTATCATCGATTTTTGCTTAAAAGCCCACAAAGTACCTAACTATTATCTTTGGGGTGGCACCGTTGCCCCTAACTATGATTGTTCGGGTTTAATGCAGTCAGCTTTTGCTAGTGAAGGCATCTGGTTACCGAGGGATTCCTATCAACAGGAGGCTTTTTGTCAAAAGATTACGAGAGAGGAGTTGCAAAAGGGAGATTTAATTTTTTTTGGCACCAAGAAGGTAACCCATGTAGCCCTTTATCTAGGAGATAATCGCTATATCCATAGTTCAGGGAAAGATATGGGAAATAATGGTATTGGTATTAATGAATTAAGGGATGATTTTGATCAAGTTAGTCTTAACTATTATCAGGAGTTATGGAGTTATGGTAGGGTTATTCAGTCTTTATAACTCTTTGTTGCTTAATGATAACTTCTAATAGAGGGGAAATTTATCCCCCAAAATGATCTAAAATTCCCCTAACATCCTAACTTCTGGATGAAGGAGAATCGACCAACTATTTTGTACTTGCTCTTGTACATGATAAATTAGATTATAAATATCCTGAGCAGTGGCATTTCCCGCATTGAGAATAAAGTTAGCATGACGATGGGCAACTTGAGCTCCTCCTATTTGATAGCCTTTTAAGCCTATTTGCTCAATTAACCACCCCGCTGCTTGGGGTTGGGGGTTGCGAAAAACACTCCCACAACTGGGCTTATCGTAGGGTTGGGTTTGTTTGCGTTGCTTGAAATTGTTCCCCGTAATAGCCATTACGTTTTCTCGGGTGGAAGTGGGGGTTAATTGGAGAGTGGCACTCAATACGAGGGCTGATTCTTTTTGTAGTTTGGAAGTGCGGTAGGAGTATTGTAATTCTTTGCCTGATAATTCTTTAATGGTACCATCGGGGTATGCAACGATCGCCCTTAGCAAAACATCGGCGATACAACCTTTATGCGCCCCAGCATTCATCACCACAGCCCCCCCAAGGGTACCGGGAATACCCACAGCCCACTCCAAGCCTTCCCAGCCTTTTTTTGCCACCTGCCAAGCTAATTTAGGGAGAGAATAACCAGCCCCCACGGTAATGGTTTGGTTGTTTTCATCTACGGTATATTCATTGAGGTGACGGGTGTTGAGGACTAATCCTTCTATACCGCTATCACAAATGAGCAAGTTTGAACCTTTTCCTAAACAAGTGAACGGAATCTGTTGTTTATCTACCCAATTAAAGACTTCTTGAATATCATCCCATGCTTTTGGTTCAGCATACCATCGGGCTTTTCCTCCTACTCGGTAGGATGTATAGGGGGCTAGATGAACTTTTTGATGGATGACACAGTCTGTATGGGGGAGGGTGATAGGACTTGTGAGAGAGTCGGATATGGGTTTATTAAGTGCGATCGCCATTTTACACAAAAATTATTAAGCTAAATTACAAAAAACAGAGTAAGAATAAAAGTTAAGCAACCAATAGGGATTCTTGCTCAATGGGTGATAGTTGGGGTATTACTTGGTTAAGGTTTCCTGCCCCCAAAAATAGGGTTAAATCCTTGGATTGCAGAAAATCTGTGAGAAAGTCTTTCAAAGAAGATAATTCTGGATGATACAACACTTTATCATGATATTTTTCCATGGTTTGTGCCAATACTTTCCCCGTAATACCTGTTTCATTTTTTTCCCCCGCGCTGTATATGTCTGTCAAAATGACTACATCCGCCGCTTTAAAACATTGGGCAAACTCATCTAAAAATGTTTCGGTGCGACTATAACGGTGGGGCTGAAAAATCGCTACCACTCGATTAGCATTATATTGAGGCAATCTGGTACGTGCCGCCTCGAGGGTGCAACGGATTTCGCTAGGATGGTGGGCATAGTCATCGATGAGGGTAGCCCCTTGAAATTTCCCCTTATATTCAAAACGTCTTTTCGCCCCATCAAAGGTAGCCAAAGCACTGGCAATGGTAGCAAAATTAAGTCCTAATTTACGTCCAATGGCGATCGCACTTAGGGCATTACTAACATTATGATTACCCGACAACAACAAAGATAGATGACCCAATAACACTCCATTTTCCCATACTTGGGCTTGGGAACCCGTGGGGCTATGAACGATATTTGTAGCGATATAATCTGCCCCAGAATCAGGATTAATACTATAAGTAATATCAGCCTTAATATTTTCTTGCACCACAGGACAATCCACACAAGCGATGGTCACATCCGATTGATGGCTAAATTGATTAAAAATATCTACCAACTGCCCTAAATCTTTGTAATGATCAGGATGATCCAATTCAATATTAGTAATGATACCCATACTAGGACAATGTTTCACCAAAGAACCATCGGACTCATCAGCCTCTGCCACCAATAAATCACTATCCCCCAACCTCGCATTACCACCCCAAGCGCTCACCTCACCACCCACAATCACCGTAGGATCTAGCTTACACTGTAATAACATATAACCAATCATGCTACTGGTGGTAGTCTTACCATGGGTACCCGCCACCGCAATACTCTGATAATCTTGTATTAAAGCCGACAACAAATCCGAGCGATGAAAAATGGGATAACCCCTCTCAACCACGGCTCGATATTCTGAATTATCTTCATCTATAGCCGTTGAACATACCACCTGAAGATTTTTTTGCTCTTTTCCCCCATTTATCTGGTACAGTTGATCTAAATTACTTTCTTGCTGGGTAAAGAAGATTTTTGCCCCCATGGACTCTAAACGTTCAGTAATGTGAGTAGATTTGAGATCTGAGCCTGAAATCGGAATACCTCTTTTTGCCAAAACATGGGCGAGGGCAGACATACCGATACCACCCACACCGATAAAATGAAATGGTTTCCCGTTTAGATCTATGGTATTCACTTTTTCGCTCTCCTCAACACTACACTAGTTGATATTAATAATTTTGCTTATAATGATATACTGATTTATGTAAATCTTCCCAATCTTTTTATCGGTACCATTAAATAAATTGTAAAAAAAGACCCTTTCATGGTTATATTATATTTTTTTACCCATTTTTAAATCTTTTCAGAAAAATATGGTTAGATAATCAAAAATGTCTTTATATAATAATTTTTTAGCCCTCAAAAGTAAAATAAAATAAAGCTAAAACCTTATAAAACAACTACTTGAATGAATAACAACGATGAAATAGAAAAGGAATTAACTCGGTGGAATAAAAAATTAAGAATTTATCCCTTCGATGCCAGTAACTACATCCATCGTGGCATGACTTATTTTAAACTAGGTCGTCTGGTAGAATCCCTGAGAGATTACAATAAAGCAGAAGAATTAAACCCTCAATTAACCCCCTATCTTTGGCAAAGGGGCTTATCTTACTATTACTTAGGAAAATATGCCCAAGGGGCAAGGCAATTTGAAGTTGATTTGAGTGTTAATTCCCAAGATATAGAAGAAACTATCTGGAATTTTCTTTGTATTGCTCAACTCGAAGGCATAAAAGAAGCCAAGGAAAGTCTTTTACCTGTAAAATATGACCCTAGGTCAGTGATGAGAAAAATATATCAACTTTTTGCTGGTCACTATTCCCCCGAAAACTTATTACTCTCGGAAAAAACCAATAGTGTGCGAGATAATCTTTACATTCATCTCTATCTAGGATTATTTTATGAAGCCCATCGGGGAGAAATTCCCATGCTAGAAGTGGGTAAAGTCATCTCTAGTAATATCGAAAAATCCCGTTTTCACATCAATGAAGCGATAAAATATAAAACAGATGATTATATGTGGTATTTAGCCAACGTTCATCAACGGTTGAGACAGGCAAAAGTAGAATCTTAAAAAAATATTTGTGCCATAATAGCCACTGTATTTCAGAACATGGGAAAATAATAGTATCTAATTTAACATTTATAGAGAATGACAGAAAACCTTAAAAGCCAAGCGATTACGAAGGGAGTACAAAGGGCGCCTAATCGGGCAATGCTCAGGGCCGTAGGATTTGGAGATGATGATTTTACTAAGCCCATCGTCGGGGTTGCCAATGGTTACAGCACCATTACTCCTTGTAATATGGGTTTAAATGACCTTGCCATAGAAGCTCAAAAAAGTATCAAGGAAGCTGGGGGAATGCCTCAGATGTTCGGTACCATTACCATTAGTGATGGTATTTCCATGGGTACGGAGGGGATGAAATACTCTTTAGTTTCTAGGGATGTGATTGCGGATTCTATCGAGACGGTATGTAAAGGGCAGAGTCTGGATGGGGTAATTGCCATCGGTGGTTGTGACAAGAATATGCCGGGGGCGATGATTGCCATGGCGAGAATGAATATTCCTGCAATTTTTGTCTATGGGGGTACGATAAAACCCGGGCATCTTAATGGGGAAGATTTGACCGTAGTTAGTGCCTTTGAGGCGGTAGGACAATATAGCGCTGGAAAGATTGACGAAGCCCAATTAACGGCGGTAGAAAAAAATGCTTGTCCGGGGGCTGGCTCTTGTGGTGGTATGTTTACCGCTAATACCATGTCTTCTGCTTTTGAAGCGATGGGCATGAGTTTGCCTTATTCTTCTACCATGGCGGCGGAAGATTATGAGAAGGTGGAAAGCACGAGAAAGTCTGGAGAGGCTTTGGTTAATGCTATTCGTCAGCAAATTTTACCTAAAGATTTACTTACCCGTAAAGCGTTTGAAAATGCGATCGCAGTTATTATGGCTGTGGGGGGATCTACTAATTCTGTACTACACCTATTGGCGATCGCCAATACCATCGGCGTAGAATTAACCCTTGATGATTTTGAAGCCATCCGTCAAAAAGTTCCCGTAATTTGCGACCTAAAACCCTCTGGACGCTATGTAACCGTAGATTTACACAAAGCAGGGGGCATTCCTCAAGTAATGAAAATGTTACTGGTTAACGGTATTCTCCATGGAGATGCCCTCACCATTAGCGGACAAACCCTTGAGCAAGTCTTAGCCGACATCCCCGATACCCCCCCCAGCAATCAAGACGTAATTCGTCCATGGAATAATCCTTTATACCAAGAAGGACACCTTGCCATCCTCAAAGGAAACCTTGCCTCCGAAGGCTCTGTGGCAAAAATTAGCGGTGTAAAAAACCCCGTTATCACAGGTCCTGCTAGGGTATTTGAATCGGAAGAAGAGTGTCTCGATGCCATCCTTGATGGAAAAATTGTGGCAGGGGACGTGGTCATCGTGCGTAATGAAGGCCCTGTGGGCGGCCCTGGTATGCGAGAAATGTTAGCTCCTACCTCCGCTATCATTGGAGCTGGATTGGGGGATAAAGTAGGTTTAATCACCGATGGACGCTTTTCTGGTGGTACCTATGGTTTAGTGGTAGGTCATGTTGCCCCCGAAGCTGCGGTGGGTGGAAATATTGCCCTAGTAAAAGAAGGGGACAGTATCACCATCGATGCGAAACAAAAACTATTACAGATTAATGTATCTGAAGAAGAACTTAATCAACGTCGTCAGCATTGGCAACCCTTCGAACCTCGTTACCGTAGAGGTATCCTAGGGAAATACGCTAAATTAGTATCTTCTAGTAGTCTTGGTGCTGTCACTGATTTAGATAATAAGTAACTCACCCTGTGGGGGTTAGGAGTTGGGGTTGGGGGTTGAATAATTTTTAACCCTCACCTACCCTCTCAATGGTAAAATCCTACTTATGGCGCAGGTAATCGTAAAGACTTACATATTGTCTTCCTGGGTTATTCCAAGAATAGTCATACTCCATCCCTTGTTTTTGCAGTAGTTCAAACTCTTTGGGATAGTGATGCCATAGGGAAATAGCCCTTTCTAGTCCAGACTCTAGGGCGTGATGGTCATTTTCATAAAATACAAATCCATTACGTTTATCGGGGCTATGGTACTGATCATAGTCTTTATCGAATACTGTATCCATTAAACCTCCTACCCCACGCACCACGGGGATAGTGCCGTATTTCAATCCGATCATCTGGGTTAAGCCACAGGGTTCGTAAACACTAGGTACCACAATAATGTCGGCCCCTGCATAGATGAGGTGGGCTAATTCTTCGTTAAATCCTAATTCTAAATGACAGTCTGGGTTGTCGTTCAGGAAACCTTTTTCATGGGCAAACCAACTATTAATCCTCGGCTCGGTGGCTGATCCTAAGAGGACGAATTGAGCGTTATGGTGGATGGAGTAGTAAATACTATGGTGGACTAGGTCAACCCCTTTTTGACCGTCTAAACGACCCACAAAAGCCACAATGGGTTTATTTTCATCCCTTAACAGTAGTCTTTCCCGTAGGGCTTTTCTATTTTTTGTTTTTCCTTCAAATATATCGATGGTATATTTATGGGGAATAAGGGTATCGATTTCAGGGTTCCAAATATTGTAGTCAATACCGTTAAGGATGCCATCAAATTTGTAGTGATGCAGTTTGAGGGTATGTCCTAAGCCATAGCTCACGTCGCTATATCTGGCTTCCCAAGCATGGTGGGGGGATACGGTGTTGATGTGGTTAGAATAGACTATCCCTCCTTTCATTAGGTTCAGGGCAAAGGGGTTAAAGTTGTCCCTGAGGCGATCGTAATCATAGTAATATTTTTCATTATTCAATCCCGTAGCCTCGAGAATCTCCTTGCCTGTGATGCCTTGATGTTTGAAGTTATGGACGGTAAAACAGACCCTTTGATTTGCCATACCGTGCCATTTATACATTTCGTACAACATGACTGGTACTAATGCCGTTTGCCAATCGTGACAGTGAATAATATCGGGGCGTTTATTCGTAATGAATAAAAACTCTAGGGCTGCTTTACTGAAAAAAGCAAAGCGCATGGTGTCATCATCACAGCCGTAGTAACAACCCCGATCAAAGAAGTTATTTTCAGAATGGGGTTTTATGAAGAAGCAAAGGCGACCATGTACCCATCCGCAATAGACGGAACAATGAACGGTGCCATCGTACCAAGGTACGGATAAATCTTTATAAGCATCGTGAAGCCCCCAGATATGGTCATAACGCATACAATCATACATAGGTAGGATAATTTCTACGGAATGACCTCGGTTTTCTACTTCTCGGCTTAAACCATAGATAACGTCTCCTAGCCCTCCTGCTTTGATGACAGGTGCGCACTCTGAAGCAATATGAACAATATACATAGAGAGCTTTTTCCTCTTAGTTTTTACGATTTTCCGTTTAAATTTATTAAGTTATATCAAATCTTCGAGGTTTTGTAAATCTGGTTTTTACGGATGAAATTTTGATAAATATTATTAACATTGTAATATCTATCGGTTTTTGATAATTGGAGAAATGTAGTGTATTTGACAAAAAACCATGGGATAAGAGTGTTAGAAAATAACAGGAAAATTGTATAAGCTATAGATTAAGCTATATAAGTAAATAATTTTGAAGAGGAGTTATTAAGTTGAAAAAAATTGAAGCTATTATTCGCCCATTTAAGCTAGATGAGGTCAAAATTGCCCTCGTTAATGCTGGTATTGTTGGCATGACGGTTTCGGAAGTTCGTGGTTTTGGTCGTCAAAAAGGACAAACTGAACGTTATCGTGGTTCTGAGTACACTGTAGAGTTTTTACAGAAGCTCAAAATTGAGATTGTTGTGGATGATGATCAGGTTGATATGGTGGTAGAAAAGGTTGTTCAGGCATCCCGCACTGGAGAAATTGGAGATGGTAAAATCTTTATCTCTCCTGTGGATCAAACCATTCGTATTAGAACTGGGGAGAAAAATTTAGAGGCTATCTAAGTTTAGAATATTTTTTTGTGGTGGGCATTGCCCACCCTACTTTTTAGGTTAGTTTTATTTGCCTAAGAATATAGTCTAGTCGGGAGGGTTTAGCGATATATAGATACCCTAAAAGGGTTTCAAATCCTGTGGCTTGTTGATAGATTCCGGGGGCAAGTCTGCGGGGAGATTTTTTGACGGAGTTTCTTCCTCTTTTTACCCATATTCTTTCTTCTTCGCTGAGGAGGGGATAAATGGCTTGTAGGTGCTTTGCCTGACTTTCGGCTCTTACTTGGTGGACTACTTTGTGATGGTGATCTACTATTTTTAGGTAGGGTATTAGGTAATGAGTCCTGACGTGGAGTTCATAAATTGCGTCACCGATATATGCTAGGGAGACGGGGGAAAGTTGTTTTAGGGATGATTGAGGTATTTTTGCAAGAGAGTAATTTTCTCTCACATTGATTACCTCATTGTCATCGGTTTCTCTTAAGTTAGACTTAGGTGGCGATCGCACATCAATTTCGTTCTGAGTCACAATAACATTGTTTTTTTGATTAGGATATATCCGCTAAGGCTTCGTCAAGAGAGTTTCTTAGGTTGAGGAATTTTTCTAATCGCACCATTTTTACGGTTTGAGTAACCCTAGGATTAGTCACGATTTGTAGTTTTCCTTTGATAGGTTCGATCGCCTTTACGATACGAACTAAGGCTCCTAAACCAGAACTATCGATAAAGTCGATTTGAGATAAATCGAGGATAATTTGATTGGCTCCTTCTTTTACGTAACTCAGGATAACTTTCTGAAATGTTGGCTCAGAAAAAGCATCTAACTGACCTAGTAGATGAAAGATTTGGCAATTTTTTTTGACTTCACGAGTCCCTCTAAGGCTCACTGTCAAGTTTAGTTGTTCGGAAATAGCTACCTCCTTACTTTTTATGTAGCTCAAGATGTTGATAGTTATAAATTATATAACTAAATATCTAATTAATCATATTTTTGTCCTTAAGTCTGATGTTTTTCATGATTTTCTCAGTTTTTTTGGTTTTTATGGTTCTAATTTCCAAAGACGTTAAGATGCAAACGGTTTATTGCACGTGCAGGGTTTATTTTTAAAACTCAAGTTAAAATGGGTGGGTTGTTTGTTTTTTGTTTTGATGGGCAGTGGTACATTAGTAATTATGGTAGTTAATTTTTCTTTGGTTGTTTTGTCTGGCAGACTGGTTTTAATGTCTGGTTTGTTGATACTTTTTTCAGGTTTTTGTGGGCAAGGGGCAAAGGCTTTACCACCCCCAGAGCATATTCCAGAGGAGGTGTTACGCACGGAAATTATTGTGGAGGGGCGATCGCCCTTAGATAATAAACCACTGTCGGCTCAGGAATACGCACAGTTACAAGAGTCTTTGAGGAAGTCAAAATTTTCTCCTGCCCTTAGTGAGGATGTACGACACACGATTTTTTTACTGCAATTATTAAAAATGTTTAGAACTTTTAACCCGTTATAAAAAATAGCTATTAGATGCTAGAATTTATGCCCTAGAGTTAAAATATTCTCTTCAAATACTAATTATTAACTGTTTATTATTCATTATTTTTTTTATGGATAACCTATCAAATAAAGATATATCCCTTGAATCAGAAACTACTGCAGAAAAATACAAATCCAGTAATTTTTCCGTAGGTATTATTTCCCTAACTATTGGGCTAATTTTTATGATAGGGGGTGCGCTTGTATTTTATTTTACCCGTCCCTGTGTGGTGGGTGAATGCCTCTTAATTCCTGATGCCCAAGAAAGTGTTGATAATTCTTTATTGACCATAAATGAGGACATGACTAGGGCTGATTTAGCAGAATTACAGCTAAATTTAATTGCAATAAATTTGAAGTTAGGTAATATTCCCTCTTGGTCAGACAGTTATGATCAAGCTCAAACTTTAATTATAGAAAATCAAGTTGTTATTGATGATTTAGAAATTTTATTACAATCTTTACAGTTAACAGAAAATGCTCAACAGATGAGTGCAAAATTACCTTTATCTAAGGATGAATGGACTAGGGTAGAGGATTTTTGGGTAGAGGCGATCGCCCTTATGGAGTCAGTAAATAACCCATTTTTAACCCCATGGATCAATAATAAATTAGATGAATATAATAATATATTAATAGCAGTACAAGATAGTATTGCACAAGAAATAATTGCAGATCAGCTACTGTCAGAAGCCCAACAACTTGCTCAACAAAATGAAGAATTAATTAATAATATATCCTCCTTAGAAGAATTAAAAATCGTTGCAACTAACTGGCAAAGTGCGATCGATAAAATAAGAGAAATTCCCCTCCTTACCACCGCCGAAACCCAAAGAGAAGATTTAATAGAACAATATAATCAGTCCTTAACTCAAATACAAGCAACCATTAGACAAGAAGAAATAGCCAATAATCTTTATGGGCAAATACAAAATAAAATTATCCAAGCCCAAAATGCAGAAACCAATAATCAATGGACAAATGCCGTTAACCACTGGCAAGAAATTACCAACCTCATTGCTCAATTTCCTGAAAATACATCTAAACAACCACAACTTGAAAACGTAAAACAAACCGCCGAACAAAAACTATCCCAAGCCCAAGAAGAATTAAAACAAGCCATCAACCGACAAAATGCCAGAGAAGAATTAGCAAAAATATGTGAAGGTAGCGGAAAAATTTGTGACTACTCCGTGGAAAACAACCGCATGAAAGTCACCTTAACTAGTGATTATTTACGAAATATTGCCAGAATTACAGAGCAATCAGCCCATAGAGCAAATAATGAAACCGATGTTTTAATCAATCACATCAGCCAAGTAGAAAAAAATTATCGTTATCTAAGCTCGAAATATGGAATGCCCCTAGAGGTTTATAACCCTCAACAAATACTTATTGTTAGGTATGATTAATACTAATATACTAATCATAATTTCTCGTACCATAGGAGTTATGAAAATATTAATTTTTAAAAGTAGTATTATTTTTGAAATAAAGTAAATTAGCGGCACCTTACTTACTTGAAATTACTTAAGGGTAAAATACTTTTATTTTATTTTCTGAAAAACAAACATTGCTCTAAAAAAAATAGTGACGGTAACTTAAATTGATCAATTCATCAATACCGTAAAAAAACTAAAGTAGAGAATAATCAGCTTGTGCTGAAAGACATTATCAAATATTCTACTAATTTTAAATATGCCCTAGCTTAGGAATAACTTTCATATTGTGAAAAGGAAAATATAACAATATTATTACAATTTATATTTTGTAGTGAATGATGCTATAATTGCTTTCCTTCAAGCATAGAATATTTAGGTTATTAGAGAAATAAAAATAGAATGTTCAGACTTCAGACGACAAAAAAGAGAATCAAAAGAATTGCTCGAAAAATAAATGTTTCCCCTAGTTGGCAAGGATGTATCGTATTAAGTGTATTTTTGTTGCTTTCCTGTGCTAGTTCCGTTTCGGCTCAGGATAGTCTGGCAGATTTGGCAGATATTAGTAAAGAATTAAAGGTCGGTTTAGATACTTTTTGGGTTGTATTTGCTTCGATTTTAGTAATTTTCATGAACGCTGGTTTTGCCATGTTGGAAACGGGCTTATGTCGCCGTAAAAATGCGGTTAATATGCTCTCTAAAAACTTGATTGTGTTCGCCATTTCTACCATTGCCTATTGGGCGGTAGGTTTTGCCCTCATGTTTGGTGATGGTACGAACTTTTTTGGTTTTAGTGGTTTTTTCCTTGCGGGGGCAGACAATAGCCCTGCCATTGGTAGTGATTATATTGGGGTTTATAGTTCTTTGGCTTCGGTAAATATTCCTTTAGCGGCTAAGTTTTTATTCCAAGTGGCTTTTGCGGGTACTGCTGCGACAATTGTTTCTGGGGCAGTGGCGGAAAGGATTAAGTTTATTGATTTTATTCTATTTAGTGTGTTTTTAGTGGCGATCGCCTATCCCCTTGTAGGACATTGGATTTGGGGAGATGGATGGTTAGCCCAACTAGGATTCCAAGATTTTGCTGGTTCTACCGTTGTTCACTCTGTGGGAGGATGGAGCGCCCTAACAGGTTCAATTTTATTGGGAGCAAGAAGAGGAAAATATCGGGAATCAGGGGGAATAATGCCTTTACCGGGTCATAACTTGAGTTTAGCAACCTTAGGTTGTTTTATTTTGTGGATTGGTTGGTTTGGCTTCAACGCTGGTTCAACCCTAGAACTCTCACAGAATATTGGTTATATTGCCCTAACTACCAATCTAGCAGCCGCCTCGGGAGCTATTTCTGCCACCATCATCAGTTGGGTACTGGCAGGAAAACCAGACTTATCTCTCATTATCAATGGTGTTTTATCTGGCTTAGTAGCGATTACCGCCGGTTGTGCTTTTGTTAGCTATGGTGATGCCATTATTATTGGTATCGTGGGTGGAGCTTTGGTTGTAGTATTTGTTTACTACCTAGATAGTATTAAAATTGATGATCCTGTGGGTGCGGTGTCAGTTCACCTTGTTAATGGTATCTGGGGTACTATTGCGGTGGGTTTGTTTGCCAGTCCGATTATTTCAGAAGATCCCAATATCAAGGGTTTATTTACCACGGGTAGTTTCTCTCTCTTGGGTACTCAACTGTTGGGAGTTGTGAGTGTGGGAGCGTTTATGGTGATATATAGTTATGTTGTTTGGTCTATTCTCAAAGCATTGTTAGGGTTGAGAGTTTCTGAAGAGGAGGAATATTTTGGTTTGGATATTGGAGAGCATGGCATGGAAGCCTATAATGGTTTTTCTGAAGATGTGAACGAAATTTAATGATAGTTTATGGGCAATGGGCTTAAGCCCATTGTTCGTTTTATTAGTAGTTATGCCACTAATTGTTCTTTATCATTAACCACTTCATCAGGAGAGCGATAGTTTTCTAAATACTCTTTTAGCTGAGTATTAATATCATTTTTAACTATTTCTCGATATTCCAAGAAATGCTCATTGTGGGCGCAGAGGGTGAGATAGTGTTCCCATACTCCAGGATTATTTTTAATAATGCTAAACAGATGGTGCCAAAATTTCCAGCGAGTATCTCTTTTTATGCCTTGGCGCCATACAACGATGGCCAATGCTTTTAAATCCACTAGAGTAGGTAGTTTGGCTGGAGGGTGTGCCTTGGGGGCGCCGAGTTTGAGGAAACAACGATAGGTGCGATCTAGGTAAGCATGGGGATCATAGAGTCGCCAAAAAGCATCTACATATTCGTTGGCAATGTCTTCCACGGGGCGAGTGGGGACAAAATTCATTAGGGTAGTTTGGTTAATGTTGCCGTACTTGCCTGAGCCTAAGCGTCCTTCTTTTTCTAAGCGATGCCATAGGGCGGTGTTGGGTAATGCTTGTAACATGGCAAAGGTGGTGGTGGGAATGCCTACTTGTTCGGCAAAACGTACGATGCGATCGCCCGCACCCTTTTCTTCCCCATCAAAACCGATAATAAAACCAGCCATGGGGCGTAACCCTGTACGAATAATTTTATCTACCGCATCAGTCAAGGAACTACGGGTATTTTGAAACTTCTTGGTCATGGCGAGACTATCTTCGTCGGGGGTTTCAATGCCTAAAAATACCGCATCAAAATAACAATCCACCATCAACTCCATCAACTCTGGATCATCCGCCAAATCCACCGAAGCCTCGGTATTAAAACGGAAAGGATATTGATGCTCCTGTTGCCATTCCTTTAACGCCCTTAATAACAACTTCACATTACGCTTATTGCCGATGAAATTATCATCCACCATGAAGACACTACGGCGCCATCCCAACTCATAAAGATAGTCTAACTCCTGCAATAACTGCTCAGGGCTTTTTGTCCTTGGTTTACGCCCATAGAGAACGATAATGTCACAAAATTCACACTGGAAAGGACAGCCTCGAGAAAACTGTACCGACATAGAATCGTAAGCATCTAATTCCAATAAATCAAAACGGGGAATAGGGGTAGAAGTCACGTCGGGTTTTTCTGTGGTACGGAATACCCCCGAAGTTTCTCCTTTTTCTATCGCCTCTACAAACATCGGTAAAGTGATTTCCCCTTCATCCAATACAAAGAAATCTGCCCCTGCCTCTTCCAACTCGTGGGGAACGGAAGTAGGGTAAGGGCCGCCTACTGCCACTAATTTTCCTCTTTTTTTAGCCTCCTTAATCTGGTCGATGAGATCTTCTTTTTGAACAATCATCGCCGACATAATGACCACATCAGCCCATGCCCATTCTTCTTCTGTAACCGCTCGAATATTACGATCTACTAGCTTAAACTCCCACTCTTGGGGCAGAATACTCGCCACGGTGACTAGCCCTAGGGGGGGTAATAAAACCTTGCGATTGACTAATTCTAAGATTTTTTCGTAGGACCAAAAGGTAGGGGGAAAAATTGGATAAATTAAAAGAGCTTTCATTATTCTTTGGGGTTAAGATATTATTCGTTTTTTTTATTGATCTCAAATTTAACTCATATTCTCAGTTATTAGATATTGAATTATTATCCATCCACTTTTAAAACCTTCTCAAAAGTCCTGCGGTCAAGGGTTTCATTCTCAATTAGTAAATCCACTAAGGAGTCTATGGCGGGGCGATATTCATTGATGATGTTTTTAGCATTTTCATGGCACTGATTAATGATTGCCCTAATCTGTAAGTCAATTTTTTGAGCCACATCCTGAGAGTATTCCGTACGACTCATGGAGTCATTCCCCAGAAAAACGGGTTGTTCATCCCCTTCTAGGGCGATGGGACCTAAGTCTGACATACCAAATTTTGTAACGATTTGACGGGCAAGGTTGGTCACTCTTTCGATGTCGTTACTGGCCCCGGTGGTTACTTCATCTTCCCCAAAAACCATCTCCTCGGCGGCTCTACCTCCCAATAACCCCGTAATACGGGCAAATAGTTGGCTACGGGATACTAAGCCCTGTTCTTCATCGGGGGTAAACCAAGTTAGTCCTCTGGCTTGTCCTCGGGGAATGAGGGTAATTTTTTCCACAGGATCGTGTCCGGGGGTAAGGGTGGCAACGACGGCGTGACCTACTTCATGGTAAGCGATGAGCCGTTTACTTTTACTATCCACAAGGGGAGTACCTTCCATTCCTGCAATAACTCGATCTATGGCTTGATCAATTTCTGCCATGGTGATGGCATCTTTACGTTTACGGGCTGTTAAGATGGCTGCTTCGTTGAGGAGGTTAGCCAAATCTGCTCCCGAAAATCCGGGGGTGCGCTGGGCGATCGCCTTTAAATCCACTTCTTCACTAATTTTTTTATTAGCCCCATGGACATCTAAAATACCCAAACGTCCTTCTAAATCAGGATAATCCACAATTACTTGACGATCAAACCGTCCGGGGCGCAGTAAAGCACTATCAAGGACATCGGGGCGATTGGTGGCTGCAATGACAATAATGCCTGAATTACCTTCAAAACCATCCATCTCCGTCAACAATTGGTTAAGGGTTTGCTCCCGCTCATCATTACCCCCACCGATGCCACTACCCCGCTGTCTGCCCACCGCATCAATTTCATCGATAAACACCAAACAAGGGGCATTTTCCTTCGCCTTACGGAATAAATCTCTTACCCGTGAAGCCCCAACCCCCACAAACATTTCCACAAACTCTGAGCCTGAAATGCTGAAAAATGGAACTTCTGCCTCCCCGGCGATCGCCTTTGCTAACAAGGTTTTACCAGTTCCGGGGGGTCCTACCAACAACAAACCCCGAGGAATTTTTGCCCCAATAACAGTAAATTTATCAGGAGTTTTGAGAAAAGTTACCACCTCTTCTAATTCTTCCTTGGCTTCTTCAACCCCCGCCACATCTTTAAACTCTACCCCTGTTTGGGACTCCATTTGAAATTTAGCCTTAGATTTACCAAAATTCATCGCCCCCGCTGCGGAGTTAGCCGATTTACGGATTAAGACAAATAAGCCAATTATTAAAAATAATAGTAATGCTAACTGTACACTGCCTATGACAGCCGAAGCCGAAGCCCCCGAAGATTGTACCGCAAAATCAATGTTAGTTCTGCCGATAAGACTGACTAATTCCCTATTGTCATTGAATAGGTTAACTATCCTAGGGCTATTTTCATCTTCTCCTGCCAAAAATATTCTTGCCACATTGGTTTCAGGATCGATTAGGATTCTTTCTATATTCACCATTTGCTCTTGAATATCATCCTCTCCTCCTTCTTGGGTTTCGTTATTGGGTATTTGATTTCTCACTTTATCGAGTAAATCGCTATAACTCAATTCTTGATTACTATTTTGGGCAACGGCAACTCCAGCCCCCGTGACAAAGGCTTGTCCCCACAAAAGACTACTAATGACTAGGGTAAGGATTCGATTAGATTTTTTTCTTTTACGGGAATTATGATTTAACATTTCTATTTTTTGTACTAAGGCTTAATTCACTAAATAAGTTGAAATAACTATATCTATCTTAAATGTAAAAAAAAGATTGTGATGGTGGCAAGATCATCTGAGCAACCCTTCATTAAATTTCCCCAGGGAGGACGCAGAATTTAGTCCTTAAAGGGTAATGGTTAATCTCCTATGGATTTAAGGGTGCTAAGGGCAGCCCAACGACCATCGGTAATAGTGGAAGTTTCCTTAATAGTGGGAGGTTCACAATCTTCATTGTTACAAACTTGTCTTAGGGGTAGGGCGAGGGATAGTTGCTCATAAATCCACTCTTGCACCTCAAAATAACCATCGGGGGGCAAACTTTCACACAAATCATCCCCTGATATTTCTCTTTCTAAGGGTAAATTATTTGGATCTTCAAATTGATCACTAAGCCAGATAATTTCTGATGTATCTACTTCTAGGCGATGGTTAAAGGTTTTTAGGCAGCGATCGCACTTTAGGGTCAAAATAGTATCAGCGGTTAATTCCACCTCTAAAAAACCACCCCGATGATAAACGGCCAAACTACCTTTGATAGGGGTTAAGGTCTTAAAACCCTTAATATTTTCCTTAAAGGTAAACTTATCCATTTGCTGGGGCATTTTTAGCAATTGGGGAATATATATTCTTTCCATCCTTTTAACCATCATTGATTCGTCAATCATTAATTTAGCAGATTTGGGTTAAGTCTTAAGGTGTAAAGTTACGTCAGGGTTAAATTGCTAATTTTCTAAGGTGTATGATGTGCATAAAAAAAACGGGCAAGAAGCCCGTCTTAAGTATAAATTAGCGTAATTTAACAATTAATCGTCTTTCTGGTTCATTCCCTTGGCTTTCTGTGGTTAAATCATCAGAAGATTCAAGGATACTATGGATTTGTCGTCTTTCTACGGAGGATAAATATTTGATTTCCTCTGGTGTACCAGTTTCCCGAACCCTAGCAGCGGCAGTTTGGGCGATCGCCACTAATTCTGCTTGACGACGAATGCGATAACCATTCAACTCCACCGTGAAAAAACAAGGAGAAGAATCACCCAAGCCAACATTTAACAAAGAATTAGCCAAATATTGAATAGCATCGATGGTATCTCCTTTTTTCCCCACTAAAGCATTAATCTGAGTTTGCTCCAGATTAGCCTCATCAATGGTTAACCAACAAGAAACTCCCTGTTTATCATTTTCTTCTACCCTACCCAGTTGCACATCCGCAGGAATGTTCATTAACTTGAGTAGAGTTTCTAACCACTGTTTGCCCCGTTGGACTTGTTCATCCATAATCTGTATTATTTAACCTGAAGTTTTCTCTTTCTTTTTACTTTTTTTCTCAAATGGAATTACTTCCCTGCCTTTGGTGGCTTTAATTTGATCATCAAGAATTTTTTGGATATTCTCTGGTAAAGGTTCACGCATCAAAATTAAGGTTTGAATAGTTTGAAAAACGTTAGCCAATACAATGTACATTAACACCCCCGCAGGAAGAGGGAAGAATAAAAACATTCCTGAAAAAATAACGGGAGTAATTTTATTGATATTTTTTTGTTGATCGTTACCAGTATTGGGTGTGGCAGCCCCAGACAACTCTTGGTTGAGGTAAATGCTAACCCCAAAAAAGATGATCATGCCCAAAATATCCCAGTGAATTTTACCGTTTTCTCCCGTAACTCCAATACGTCCTAAGGCTTCAATGAATAAAAAGCCCTTGTCAGCAGCGATACCGGGTAAACTTACCTGAATGGTGGCATCTCCTGTGGCGAGGGCAGTAATGTTTCCGTTTTCGTCAATAGAAATTCTTTCTTGTCCTTTGGTAATTTCCCAACGGGGAGAAATATCTTCACCGTTTGGGTATTGGGTTAATAATTCTTGGAGAGATTTACCTTCGGGGGTTTGAAATTCTATTTTTTCTGTTTCACCCACTACTAATTTATTTCCTGTGGGGATGATAGCGGCAATTTTATTATGTACTCCATCGCTCACAAAGACGTTTTGAGCTTTGGTGCTATAGGATTGGGGTACGATGCGCTCTATTTGCTCTTGGGGGAAAATCTGTAAGTCAACATTGTAGTTAATATTGGCAAACGGTGATCCTCTGAGGGTTGCAAAAAGGGCGAAAAGGATGGGCATTTGCAGTAAAAGGGGTAAACATCCAGCGAGGGGATTCCCAAATTCTTGCATAATTTTCCCCATTTCTTCCTGTTGTTTTTGGGGATTATCTTTATATTTTTTTCTGACTTCGTCTTGTTTCTGCTTCATCAGGGGTTGGGTGATGCGCATTTTTCTCATGTTGCGAATTTGCCCTGCACTGAGGGGATACACTCCCAAACGTACTACTAATGTCAGAGCGATAATTCCAAAACCATAGCTTGGCACAATCCCGTAGAAAAAGTCTAGGATTGGCAACATGATATTTGTTGATATAAAACCTATACCAAAATCCATTTTTATTTTATTTCCTTACTATATGCTAATAATTTACAATGTACGATGGGCAATTGACAAATTAATGGATAATTGATAGTTAATAATTGATTATTAAAATTGATCTCGACTTTTTCAGCACATTTGTAAGTCATAACATAGACAAAGAATAATATTATCCATTTTCAACTATCCATTTTCAATTATTTAAGATGCGATCGCCTCTAGGGATCTACCAGTTTTATCGGCTGCTTTTTGAGCGATATAATCAGAAACGTTTCTGAAATCGGGCATAGCGCGCAATTCTAAACGACTTCTATCTTTGAGAGTTACAACAATATCACCCCAAAGACCTAAACCTCTAGGGATTTTAGCAACTTTGACCACTTCAGAGTAAATAATATCGGTGCGATCGCGCCCTTGCCATCCCCCAGTAACAGAAATACGACGATCAGTAATACGATAACGTAACCAAATAGCCCGGGCAATAGCACCCACAGTCAAAGGTAAACAAATAACCGTAAAAGCTAATAACACATTAAAAATAAGATCCCCAACATGAGGGCCACCTTCATAATAAACTTCTTCTTTAATTCCCATAGATAATATCTGTTTTAATTAGTAACTCTTTTAATTCTCTCAAAAAATGCTCATAATTGCATTCCCCGGCATCAGATTTAACTGTAATCACGATCAGCCAGTTAGAAGAAATCTCGGGAAGTAAAGACCTGAAGGCAGATTTTATCTGTCTTTTGATGCGATTGCGCACTACGGCTTTTTTACTAACTTTGCGACTAATGGAAATCCCTAGCTTTGTAGAAATGGGACATACCAAAGAGTCTGAAACCATGGGCAATGCCCGAATAATTAGATGACGACTATAGCGGCGAACACCCTGTTGATAAACAGTTTGAAAATCCGACCGCTTTTTAAGTCGATGTCGTGACGGTAATCCCACTTGAATTTAGAGGATAAATAAATTGGACGAATGATGAAAAAAGAATCAATGGTATTTACACCGCTAATCTTTGTCTGCCTTTACGACGACGAGCTAGAATAACTTTGCGTCCATCTTTGGTTCTCATACGAGCGCGAAAACCTGAAGTTCTTTTTTGTTTACGTCTAGTTCCGTTTAAAGTATGTTTACTCATTAATCCTTAGTAAAAAAACAGCATCTTTCATTATAAGACACAATGCTATTTCCCGTCCATAGACAAGTTCATTAATAGTGGCTCTCAAGCTCGATTTTTTTTCAGGATAGGGCTATAAAATACCGTTAATGGGAGATATTTTTCTGGGTTTCTTGATCAAACTTAAATGGTAAAGGACGTTTGGCAATATATAACCAGAATAACCCAAAAAGTCCAAGGGCGATCGCACTTACACTAATAATTTGAGCCACCCGCCAATCTCCCAACATCAGGCTATCGGTACGAAAACCCTCAATCCATAGCCTACCCACACTGTAACTAATTAGATAAACAAAAACTAAAGTACCAGTTTTTAAATTATTTTTGCGACGTAAACCCCAGAAAAAAAGAGCCATTAACAACACAAAAACTAACCCATTCCATACCGACTCATACAAAAAAGTAGGGTGAAAATATTCAAACTGCAAAAATTCCGCAGGACGACGATTAGAAGGAATATATAATCCCCAAGGTAAACTCGTTGGCACTCCAAAGGCTTCCGAATTAAAAAAATTACCCCATCTACCAATAGCTTGACCTAAAATCAAAGAAGGCATCACCACATCCATTAACGCCCAAAAAGACTGTTTTTTAACCTTAGCAAAAAGTATCGTAGCGATGGTACCACCAATAATTGCCCCATGGATAGCAATACCCCCTTGCCAGATAGCAATCATATCCCCCGGGCGCCGGGCATATCTCTCCCACTCAAACAAAACATAATAAATTCTCGCACAAGGTAGCGCCCCTATCACTAACCACAATACCAAATCACTGATCATTTCTGGATCAATATTTTTTCTCTTAGCCAAATTTTGGGCAATCAGTAAACCAACTATTACCGCCATCGCAATCAAAAAACCATACCAACGCACTGCCACAGGCCCTATTTCAAATAAAATTGAGCCCGGAGATTGAAAACGGAAAGCAAATAAACTCATAAAAATTTAATATTAATAGTATTTTTCTTTTCTATGGACGATGATCCGAACTTGAGTGAAATTAATGATATGATAATAGGACAAGATTAATGCCAATCTTAACCTTCATATAGTTACAGAAATTTAACAGTTTCTCAAATATTTTAAATGAGAAAAAAGCATATTAGCCCAGATAGCGCCCTCGGTTTAGTCTCAACCCTCAGCTTTCCCGCCATTGTCGGCACGGCAGACATGATGTTGAAGTCAGCGGAAGTAATTTTGGTGGGTTACGAAAAAATCGGTAGTGGACATTGTACTGCTATTGTTCGGGGTAATATTGCAGATGTACGCCTAGCGGTGGAAGAAGGGGCAAGAATGGCGGAACAAATAGGACAACTACATACTAAGCTAGTCATAGCCCGTCCTATGCCCAACCTAGAAGCAGTATTTCCCATCGGTAGTCGTTTAATAGAATTAGCTCAACAGGAGAGGGGTTATAGTCGTCTTAGTAATCGCTCCATTGGTTTAATTGAAACTAGGGGTTTTCCTGCCATGGTAGGGGCGGCAGATATGATGTTGAAGTCTGCGGATGTACAACTAGCTTCCTATGAAACCATCGGTAGTGGACTATGTACAGCCATCATAAGAGGCACTGTTGCCAATGTGGCGGTAGCTATCGAGGCAGGTATGGCAGAGGCAGAAAGGATTGGGGAGTTAAATTCGGTGATGATTATTCCTCGTTTACTAGAAGATTTAGAGCATACTTTACCTGTCGCTAATTACTGGTTAGATGAAGAAGATAAACAACAGCCATTACCAAATTTTGCGAAGAAAAAACGTACCCCATCCCGTCGCAAATTGGTTGCTTTGCCTGAGTTGGAAAAAGTGCCTGTGAATTTTAATAATTCCTCTAAAGTGGAGTTAAGGGCAGAGTTGGAAAATAGAAAACAGGAGAAAAAACCCTTACCCATGGAAATCATTGAGCCTCAAACGGAAGATGATTAATGGATAATTGATAATAAAAATTATGACATTAGTATGCCATGGTATGGAACACGACTGAATTATATAAATAAATCAGTATTTGAGATATTATGATCATTCCCTACTTTAATAACAAGACTTTTTTATTGAATGTTGTACTATGTGGAAAGAAATTACGATCGCCCTTAGCAACCATACTAAAATAGAATTTAGACTCAAAAATGTTCGTAGTGTGGGGGGAGGTTGTATCAATCAAGCCTATCAGCTGATAGGAGAAAATGAAAATTATTTTGTCAAACTCAATACCCCTCACCAATGGGAAATGTTTCGCTTAGAGGCGATCGCCCTCAGGCAAATGTATGATACAAATACCATTAGAGTACCCAAACCCATCGGCACGGGAAGCACCGATAACCATAGCTACATCATCCTAGAATGGATTGAATTTGGCAGAAGTAATAATAATCAATCATGGCACACCATGGGAAAACACCTCGCCCAACTCCATCAACAAGGTAAAGCTGATAAATTTGGCTGGGATGATAATAATACCATAGGTTCAACCCCTCAAATCAATGACTGGGAAAAAAACTGGGCAGACTTTTTCGCCGAAAAAAGAATTGGTTATCAACTAAAACTAGCCAAACGTAAAGGAGCAACCTTCGGTAATCAAAATGATATTGTAGAAGCTATTCGGGCAAAACTATCCCCCCATCAACCCTCACCATCCCTCGTCCATGGAGACTTATGGGGTGGTAATGCTAGTTTTTTAGCAGGAGGAATCCCTATTATTTTTGACCCCGCAACCTATTATGGAGATAGGGAAGTAGATATTGCCATGACCGAACTTTTTGGCGGTTTTCCCTCAGCTTTCTATGAAGGATATAATCAACAATGGCCATTAAACTCTGGCTATCAACAAAGAAAAACTATTTACAACCTCTATCACATCCTCAACCATTACAACCTTTTTGGGGGAAGTTATGCCAGTCAAGCCCAAGGGATGATTAATCAAATTCTGTGACTAAACTGTTTGTGTAAATAATCTGGTTTAAAATTTTAGCAAAGCTGAAAAATTGATTATTATAGTTTTGTGGTGTACGAGGAAGAGGCAATGAATAGATTAAAGTTAAAGACAAAAATTAAATATCCTCCTTATTTTGATAGGCTAATTTTTTTAGGTGCAGCTACCTATCTAATTATTGTTAGTGCTTGGTTATATAGACAATATCGACAATCAGTAATTACCAATAATCAACCTCTGACTGAAACCAGCCAAGAAAATATTAACCCCCCTCAAGAAAATTTAGAAGATAGTAACCTCCTACGGGAAACACCCACAAACCTTAACCCCGGAGAAATACCCCCTTTACCTTCTCCTTCCTCTGAGTCTCCCCCCGAAATATCAGCCCTCCCAATCCCTGTACCCCCTCCATTACCCACAGGAATTGATATGCAACCTCCTCCCCTATTAGAATCTAGTATAATCATTCCCGATCAAAATCCCCAGTCTTTACCTACTCCTCCTCCCCCTACTCCCATAACCCCTAGTCGTCCTGATACCGTGCCAACCTTAAATGGAAGTAGTTTACCGCCACCACCACCGATTAATTCTTCCGTGGAGAATGGGGCGAGAAATTCACCCATAGATAATAGTCAGAAGAAAAATGGTTTAGTCGGTGTGATTCAATTACCCGATGGAAACGGATTTGCCCTTTTTAATGTTAATAATATCACTGAAAGGGTAGCTGTGGGCGGTGCGATCGCCTCTACGGGATGGACATTGGGCAGTATTTTTGACAATGAAGTAATCATTAATCGTAATAATCAATCCCTTAGTTTAAGAGTCGGAGAAAGTTTTTAATTTTGCTCAAATTAATGGTTAAAATGCAGGTGCTTACTGCTAAATACGATTTTTGAACCTCCCCTGCCTGAAGGCGAGGGGATTCCCATATAGACTCTTATCTAGGCTTTCGCCCCTGACAGAACGCCATTACTGGGCTGTTTCATCACGATAGTTCCTACCGCAACATTTTGTAAACCTCTATTTTTGATT
>NZ_JBSZCP010000041.1:0-15452 GCF_054166785.1 Cyanobacterium sp. | reverse complement strand
TATCAATGCTTTAACTTACCAAGCGCGTCACCATTACATTTTCTTGGGCGATATTTGTCCCGACGAAAGAAGCTAGGGAAGTCAATCCCTTGAATACCTTACGCACATTACTGCATTTTTATTATAGCGCATTATACTAACCATCAACAAATCTAAAGCCGTCATCAATGACGGGGTTTTATACCCAAAATTTTTGATAAAAGTTTTCGGTAGTGCCAAAGATTTCTTTTATTTTCTGGTGCGATCGTCATGGCTCAAAACTCCTATGGGGAAAGCGTGGACATCCTCCATAGGGATAGTTTTCAGTTCCAAAGTTGGTAGAATGGGATTATCTGTCTTAGCCCAAACAGGGGAAACCGTGGGCATTCTTAATGGGGATAGTTTTCAGCCCCAAAGTTGGTAATGGGAAAAATAATTTGCCCCATCACCTATTCATCAAAACCTAGTTGGCTGACTCGACACTGGTAGGGGTGGAATTGGAGGCCGGGCGATTGGTAAAAGATTGCCACATGGTTACTCCCACGATACCTGCTAAGATAACCCCGGCGATCGCACCGAAAATTTTACCCTTATTAACAGGCTCTTCTTCCATCTCAATCTCTTCAGCATCACTGGGATCTTCAGAATGAGCATAACGATTATACAAGAAATCAATAGCCTCATTGCGTAACTCATAATAACGAGGATCTTCTGTGACACGATCCCGAATGCGAGGGCGATCAAAAGGAATGTCCATAATTTCTCCCACCTTAGCACTCGGCCCATTGGTCATCATCACGATGCGATCGGCTAAAAACAGAGCTTCATCAATATCATGGGTAATCATCAACACCGTTAAACCATTATCCGCCCAAATTTTTAACAACTCCTCCTGCAACTCCTCCTTGGTGATGGCATCTAGCGCCCCAAAAGGTTCATCTAAAATTAATACCTCTGGTTTGATGGCTAAGGCACGGGCAATGGCAACCCGTTGCTTCATCCCCCCTGAAATTTGCCCCGGTTTTTTAGAAGCGGCCTCGGTTAAACCCACCATTTCAAGGTTATGGTTAACGATTTCTTTTTTTTCTAGGTCTGACTTATCACCATATACCGTATCCACCGCCAAATAAACATTTTCGTAAGCGCTCTTCCACGGTAACAAAGAATAGTTTTGAAACACCATCATGCGGTCAGGGCCAGGCTCAGTGATGGTCTTATCGTTGAGGGTGACAGTGCCACTAGAGGGTCCATGAAAACCTGCCACCATATTTAAAAGAGTCGATTTACCACAACCAGAGTGACCAATTAAACAGATAAATTCACCTTGTTTAACCTGAAGATTTACCCCATCTAAAACTACATACTCACCTTTTTCGGTGGGATATACCTTAGAAACATTACTAATATTTAAAAATGCTTGATCTTGTTTTGATAATTTAATTTGAGAATTTGCCACGGTTTGCATTGTCCTTGTACCTAATTTGTATGGGTTGGAAATATTTATTATCCAAAATAGAGAAAGAAAAAAGTTGATTGTTAATTTTTACTCTTGTCCTCCTTTTATCAAGGGGAATTACTATGGAAAAACTATCCGACAGGCTGATCCAAAAGCACTTCCGAAACTCGAAAATCTCGCTTAATACTGAGTCTTTCAAGGTAGCCAAGGGGATCATCAGGGTTAAACACCATGCCATCAAAGAGGGTTATATTTTGACGATTGGGGGCAGAATCAGGTAAATTTAACTCCCGTAAAGCCTCCCCTAAAAGGTCAGGGCGACGGACTCTTTCTAATACCTCAATCCAGTTACGGGGGAAGGAAATATAACCCCATCTTGCCAACTGAGTGAGAACCCATAGTCCTTCTGAACGGGAGGGGTAGTTGGCTTGATCTACAAAAAATTGATTGTAACGGAAAAGATTTTCTGGCTCATCTTCGAGGTTACGGCGATAGGGTTCGGTAAAACCTGGTTTGAGATATTCTGGAGATACTCCTATATATTCTGGTCGAGCCAAGATTTCTAAGATTTCTTGACGATTACGGCGGTCATCACAATATTCACAGGCTCTTATGAGAGCTTTGATTAGGGCGATGTG
Organism: Cyanobacterium sp.; assembly: GCF_054166785.1. Lineage (NCBI taxonomy): Bacteria > Bacillati > Cyanobacteriota > Cyanophyceae > Chroococcales > Geminocystaceae > Cyanobacterium > Cyanobacterium sp. The sequence goes on along the minus strand of NZ_JBSZCP010000041.1, from coordinate 13,379 downwards.
GGTACGAGGATATTTATTTGCCCATTCTTCTTTTACCCCTAATACTTTTTCGGGATGACTAGCCCAAATGTCTAAGTCGGTGGCGATGACATAACCTTGATCATCTAATACAGAATGGGTGTTCCAAGGTTCTCCTACACAGTAGCCATCAATGTTTCCTGCTTTCAGGTTCGACACCATCTGGGCGGGGGGAATGACGGAGAGGGCTACATCATGATCGGGATCAATACCTCCAGAGGCTAGCCAGTAGCGTAACATGAGGTTGTGCATGGAGGAGGGGTGAACCATGCCAAAGGTGTGGACTGCGTCGGGGGTAGAGGCGATCGCCCTTTGTAAATCCTCGAGGGTTTTTACCCCTTGTTCAGCAAATTTTTTACTTAAAGTAATAGAGTTACCATTACGGCTTAGTACCATGGCTGTCACCACGGAAACAGGGGTTTTGTTCCTTGCTCCAAGGGTCATACTAAGGGGCATTCCTGCTAACATAGAAGCGCCATCCAGGCGATTTTCAGAGACTCCAGAGCAGATAGTTTTCCAGCTTTTTTCCCTGCTGAGGGTAACTTGACTTAATCCTTCTTCCTCAAAGAAACCTTTTTCCTTGGCAATGATGAGGGGGGCGGAGTCGGTGAGGGGCATAAAGCCCAAATTGAGGTTGATTTTCTCCAATCCATTGGCGGCGATGGTAAGAGGACCCACCACGGTTTTAGTTTTGTTAGAGCGTTTTTGCTGGTTGAGGAAATACACCATTTCGTTACGTAGGGCATAGTAACTGGGGTGATTTACCACTTCTAGGCGGTGCCGTGGACGGGGGATGGGTACTTCGAGGATTTGCCCGATATGGGCTTCAGGGCCTGTGGTGAGCATTACCACCCGATCCGATAGTAACAAGGCTTCATCGACATCGTGGGTTACCATGATGGTGGTTACGTGGTTTTGCTCCACGATCTCCATTAATTTTTCCTGTAGATTACCTCGGGTAAGGGCATCTAAGGCTCCGAATGGTTCGTCTAGTAATAATACTTTCGGTTTGATGGCTAAACCACGGGCGATCGCAACCCGCTGTTTCATACCCCCTGATAGCTGACCGGGTTTTTTGTTGGCGGCATGGCGTAAACCCACCATGGTAATAGCCTGATTAACGATGGCTTTTTTCTCGGCGGGGGATAAATCTTTCATCACCTCATTAACAGCCAAGGCGATATTTTGTCTCACCGTTAGCCAAGGTAGAAGGGAATAGTTTTGAAAAACTACCATGCGATCGGGGCCTGGCCCTTTAATTTCTTTTCCTTCGAGGATTACGCCCCCATTACTAGGTAGGTCTAACCCTGACACCATATTTAAAAGGGTGGATTTTCCACAACCAGAATGTCCGATGAGGGAGATAAATTCTCCTTTTTTGATTTTTAAATCAATGTTTTTAAGGGCGATATATTTACCACCATCGGGGAGGGGAAATATTTTATCTAGTTGATCAATTTCTATAAATGAAGACATGGTGATAATGGATAATGGATAATTGAGAATTGATAATAAAAACTTTTATATGCAGTGGAGAAATTTAAAACAGAGAGCCGTTGATTGATTGATTGATTATCATTTAACTATTCCCCGTTCCCTGTTCCCCATTCCCTAAATTCTATTTTTGTTCTTCGGCAACCACTAAGGAAGCGATAAAACTTACAAGGCGATCGAGTAATAAACCAATAATTCCCACATAGATGAGGGCGATAATAATTTCGGACATAAAACCACTGTTGTAGGCATCCCAGATAAAGAAACCGATACCCACACCACCTACCAACATTTCAGCGGCAATAATTGCTAACCAAGATAAACCGATACCAATTTTTAAGCCCGTGAAAATATAAGGAAGGGTAGAAGGGATAAGGATATTGAAAAAGAATGTAATTTTAGATAGATGCAATACCCTAGAAACGTTACGATAATCTTGGGGAATTTGTTGTACTCCTACGGTGGTATTAATAATGATGGGCCAAATAGCAGTGATAAAAATTACAAAGATAGCACTGGGGTCAGCCTGACGCATGGCAGCGAGGGAAATAGGCAACCACGCAAGGGGAGGAATGGTTCTGAGTACCTGAAAAATGGGGTCGAGGGCAGAGAAAAATAGTTTATTACTACCAATTAAAATTCCGAGGGAAATGCCCACCACTGCGGAAAGAGAAAAACCAATGGCAACCCGTCTTAAACTAGCGAGAATTTGCCAAAATAGTCCTTTATCCACACCGCCGTTATCAAAGAAAGGGTCAATGATATAGGGATCCCAAGTATCTTGAATGACTTTTATGGGAGTAGGTAAGGAGACATCTTGGGGGGAAGCTGCAATTTGCCAAATGACCAATAAGATAATTAGGGCAACGATGGGGGCAATAATTTTTTCAGGGGATTTAAATATAGCTTTTATGATGGACTGGATAGGGTTCTTTTTTTTGAGTGAGCCTGTTTGCGCAACCATGATAATTAATTGATAATGAATAATTGATAGTTGATAATTAAGAGGGGTTAACTAACCTTTATAAATGGTTAAATCCTCCCATAAAAGAGATTTCCTAACACTTAAAACCATTGGATTAGATGCTCTTAAATTCAAGACCATCTAGGTAGGCTTGGGGATCTTCTGGATCGAAGGTCGTACCATCAAAAAAGGTTTCTACCCCCCTAGAAGGACTACTGGGAATTTGATCTGCGGGGGTCCCGATGGCTTCGGCTGCTTCTCTCCACAGATCTTCTCTGTTGACTTCATCCACAAGGGCTTGGGTGTCCGTATCGGCGGGAATATAACCCCAACGAATATTTTCGGTCAAAAACCATAAATCATGGCTCTTGAAGGGGTAGGAAGCGTCATCACGCCAAAATTTCATGGCATATTCAAAGTTTTCTTCAACTCTACCAGTACCAAAGTCGATGTTTCCTTTAGATCTTTCGACGATGTCTTCAAAGGGTACTCTAAACCATTTGTTTTGGGATACGATTTGACACATTTCCTCAACGTTTTCGGGGCGATCGCACCATTGTTGAGCTTCTAAAACCGCCATCAATAAAGCACGGGTTGCTTTAGGATTTTGATCTACCCAATCTTTACGCATGGCAAAGGCTTTTTCTGGATGATCATTCCATAATTCCCCTGTAACTAGAGCAGAATATCCTTCCCCTTGCCCTACTAACTGAGCATTCCAAGGCTCTCCCACACAGAAAGTATCCATGGTGTTAGTTCTCATATTTGCCACCATTTGTGGAGGGGGTACAGGTACCACGGAGGCATCGCTATTAGGATTAATACCATTGGCAGATAACCAATAACGCATCCATAAATCATGAGTCCCCCCGGGGAAAGTCATGGCGGCAGTAAAGTCTCTACCGTCTGCATTGGCTTGAGCTACTGCTTCTTGTAGTTTATCTGGGGTTTGTAAACCGATGTCAGGGAAAGCATTACTTACAGAAATTGCTTGACCATTGGTATTAAGACGAGCCAAAATATACATGGGTACAGGTTGATTTGTGGTAGTACCCAAGGTCATTTGATAGGGCATGGGGGTTAAAATATGGGCGCCATCAATACCACCACCCGCCGAACCTAATTCAATATTATCCCTAGTGACGGGCCAAGAGGCTTGTTTTAATACCTCTACATCGGTCATGCCATATTTAGCAAAAATTCCTTTTTCAAGGGCAATAATCAAGGGAGAAGCATCGGTAAGGGCGATAAAACCAAACTTGGCAGAAGTGGTTTCGGGAGCATTATCTCCCATGTCAATGGTTTCTACTTGTTCGACGGTGGTTGTGCCATTGTCTGCACCGCAACCATGTAATATTGCTGCTCCTACGGCGGTTAAACCACTGGTTACGAGGAATTTTCTGCGGGATAATCTACTCATTTTTGTTCGCTAAGTTAAGAGATATTAATTAAATCGTTATTAAATTTATATTTTCTTTACAATTATTTCTCGGTATCCGTTGTTACCGTATGCAGTTTTATATGAGTTAAATGCTAAGATAAGATGACAAAAGTGCATAACCTAGGGGCGTTATGTTAATGGAGAATTAAGCAGACACCGTTGGGAATAGTAATTTTTGGGTGTTTTTTGACCCTTGTACTATGTAGCTCTTGATAATTCTACTTTTTGATTTATCTAGTATCTATTAAAATGGTTAGCGTTTTAGTTTAAGAATATTTGGCTTTAAATAAACTCAATTTTCGCTGTTTCTAAAATAAAATTCTTTATAAAATTTTAAATATTTACTACAATATTGAGGTGTTAACCTATGGTGTAAAAATCATGATTAAAATATTGTCCAAAATAATAAGTTAATTTTAATGTTTCGTTTCACCACAATCCCCATTTCTCGGAGTGGTCTCTATGGGCGATCGCTCATTCTATTTATCCTAAGCTCGACTATTATTGCGTCATACCTACTCAATATTACTGAACAAGAATCTCCCTTTTCTTGCATCATACTGGCTTTTACGGGTATTCCTTGCCCGGGATGCGGACTAACAAGATCATTTCTAGCCATGGCCCATGGCAGTATTTGGGATTCGTTTTATCATCATTTATTTGGTCCTTTATTATTTATTGCTTTTATTATTTCTTCCCTTCATCTATTGTTAGAAATTTTAACTAAAAAAAAGCTCAAATCCTTCTATCTAAAATTAGCACAAAACAAAAAGTTACAATACTTGATTTTATTTTCAATTTTGATCTATTATTTGAGTAAACTTGTCTTTCTTTATAGTACGGGAGAGTTGACAGAAAGTTTTTTCTCATCTCCTTTAGCAAATCTGCTTTATAAATAATAGTAAAAATCTATCAATATTAGGAAGAAAATAATGAGTGAATTTAACGCATCGGAAGCTCAAAGTAAAAAGATGGCCGCTGGTATTTGTGCCATTCTTTTAGGTTCTTTTGGAATACATAAATTTATCCTTGGTTACAATCAAGAAGGAATTATTTTACTCTTAGTTACTTTGCTTACCTGTGGTTTTGGTGCCGCCATAACATCAATTATTGGTATTGTAGAGGGGGTAATTTATTTAATGAAAACTGACGAGGAATTTTATAATCTGTACCTCAACGGTAAACAACCTTGGTTTTAGTAAATGAAAAGTTTAAAAATTAATAGTATTAGGACAAAACTTTTTCTTTTTATCTGTGGTGGTGGTTATCTAATATTTTTTTCTAGTTTAGATATTTCCTCTCCTTTTATAAAGTCTTATGTTGTCCTTTTACCTGTCCAGATATGTTTAATTGTGTACTTTTTATTGAGAAATAAAAATAAATAAAAATCTACCTCAGATAATTACTGGGGTCTTTTTTTATATAAAAAGTAATAATATAATTGATCCATTGTCAAATATTCTAATAATTTATTTAGGTTTATATGAAAGGAATTTATATTGTAGCTAACGATAAGGTAATTAATAATAGTATAGCTTTACTTAATAGTATTAGATTATATGACAAAGAAACTAATATTTTTTTGATTCCTTTTGATGATAAATATCAAGAAGTGGCAAAAGTTTTAAAAGAACGCCATGGGGTTAAATTATTTCCAGATTTAGACTTTGTTGATAATTTTACTACCAAAATTGCAAGTATTTTTGATCGTGATTTTTTAGCATTACCCAATAAAATGCGTAAGCTGGTGCAGTGGTTTGGCCCTTTGGATGAATTTTTGTATATTGATACTGATATTGTGGTTTTTGAAAAAATTATTGACAATTTAAAGTATTTGCAGGAGTACGATTTTTTAAACTGCGATTATCACTTTAAAGGTAGAAAGCTCAATGATATATTTTCCCCCATGGTATTAGAACAAAATATTTTTTCTCCTCAACAATTAGAGGATGTATTTAATAGCGGTTTTTGGGCTTCTAAAAAAGGTATTTTTACGGAGGATGAACTTTATCAACTATTAGCAGAATGTGCTAATCATCGAGAATATTTTGATTTTTCTCAAAAAACGACAGACCAACCTATTTTAAATTATTTGATTTTAAAAACTACTAAAAAAAGGTTAAATTTAGTCAAATTAAAGGATAATGAGCCGGGAAATTGGGCAGGTTCACCCCATTTTGAGGAGAAAGATTATATACTTTATGACCAAGGACAACGGTTAAAATATGTTCATTGGGCAGGGGTTTCCATCGGGGGCAAGGGGGCTTATGGGGAATTGTGGGAATATTACCGTTATCTAGGGGAAGAAAAACCTGTTTCTGTGGAAACTCAGAAAAAAGATTATTGGCAATTATTTAAGAATAAGGTAAAAAGTGTTCTTCGAGGCGATCGCCCTTAAAAACCATAAAAAAACCCCAGCTAATTACTGGGGAATGGGAATTTTATAGTAAAGATTTACTAGGCGATCGCACTTAAACGTAAATCAGGATGATCCCCTTGAACCTGATTAATATTCCAATCATTCTTAAATAATAATACAGGACGATCTAAAGCATCCTTAACCACCATAGTATTAAATAAACGACCCACCTTTTCGAGGGCTTCCCAACCATCCACAACCCAACGGGCAGCACCATAGGGCATCGGCTCAAGTTTCGAGTCCACATTATACTCATTTAAAAGGCGATGTTGCACCACTTCAAATTGTAACTGACCCACCGCCGCCAAAATAGGATCTCGGATAAATTCATCCTTAGAATACATAATTTGTACAGCGCCTTCCTCTTGCAACTCCTGTACTCCTTTTTGAAATTGCTTAAACTTAGAAGGATTAGGATTTTTGAGATAGGCGAATAACTCAGGGGAAAAACTAGGTATTTTATCGTACTCAATTTTTTTACCCAAATAGATAGTATCTCCGATGGCAAACATCCCCGGGTTATTCAAGCCAATGACATCCCCCGGATAGGCCTCTTCAATGGACTCTCTCCCTTGGGCGAACAGTTTTTGTGGACGAGAAAGACGGATACTTTTGCCCGTGCGTGCATGGTTTACCGACATATCCTTTTCAAACTTCCCTGTACATACCCTCACAAAAGCTACCCTGTCTCGGTGCCTAGCGTCCATATTTGCCTGTAATTTGAATACAAAACCACTAAAATCGGGATAAGTAGGCTCTAATTCCCCTAAAGTAGAATTTCTGGGGGTAGGGGGCAGGGCATATTCTAAAAAAGCATCGAGGAATAAACGTACCCCAAAGTTAGTCATGGCACTACCAAAAAATACGGGGGTCATTTTTCCTGCGTGGATGGCTTCCAAGTCAAAGTCCGAACCCGCTTCACTAACTAACTCCAACTCCTCAAGGGTTTGCTCATATAAATCAGCTTCCAGATAATCTTTGATACTTTTATCTCCATCAGGAATAATCATTTCTGGGGCTTCATCTTTCCCATGGACGACTCTATCAAACAGATGATAAGCCTTTTGGCGACGGCTATATACCCCTTTAAAGTAATTTCCCATACCTACAGGATAATTGACAGCAAAAGTCTTTAAACCTAATTCCTGTTCAATTTCATCCAATAATTCTAGGGGTTCACGACCCGGGCGATCCATTTTATTAACAAATGTAAAGATAGGGAGCGATCGCAACTTACAAACTTCAAATAATTTACGGGTTTGAGGCTCTAAACCCTTCGCCGCATCAATCAACATCACCGCATTATCCGCCGCCGCTAGGGTGCGATAAGTATCTTCACTAAAATCTTGGTGTCCGGGGGTATCTAAAAGATTAATTTGATAATCATGGTAGGCAAACTGTAATACCGTCGAGGTAATGGAAATTCCCCTTTGTTTTTCCATCTCCATCCAGTCCGATGTCACTTTTCTTTGCTCTCGTTTTGCCTTTACCGCCCCTGCTTCATGGATAGCACCCCCATAAAGCAACAGTTTCTCTGTCAGGGTGGTTTTACCAGCATCAGGGTGAGAAATAATCGCAAAATTACGACGCTTACTCACCGCTTTTAATAATTCTTGTTCAATGGTTAAAGCCATATATTTTTATCTATAAATTTATTATAAAAAACCTTAAAAATTAGACGTTGTTGATTTTAGGTATGATTTCTTGTTTAGGTGGGGAATAGGCAATAGTGATAGTATCTCAAATACTGATTTATTCATACCGTGGTTAAGCAATACCAAAAATTAATTATCAATTATCAATTATCAATTATCAATTAATTCCGCTCCTTTAGTATCAATGGAAAGCGATCGCACCGTAGCCTGAACTCCGACCTGTAACCAAGCCTTTTCCATGGCATCAGCCACATTCTGAGACTCCCCCCTAGGACATAAACCCAACAGGGTAGGACCTGCCCCACTAATCACCATACCATAGCCTTGATGGCTTAATACTGCTTGTTCTACTCCATCATAACCCTTGATTAAACTACGGCGATAGGGTTGGTGTAATTTATCCTGTAGAGCTTCCGATAACCATTCACCGTTACCCGTTTCCAAACCCCTTAAGAGTAAGCCTAGATGGGCGATATTAAATACAGAATCCCCATAACTTAATTGTTTTGGTAATACTCCCCTTGCTTCTTCGGTGGATAATTCAAAATTGGGAATCCCTAACACAAAAGCGATGTCACTATTGACGGGAATAGGTACAAAATGCCAATTATCACCACTGCCCACAGAAAGGATGCAGTTACCCATAAAAGCAGGTATTACATTATCAGGATGCCCCTCAATGGCGATCGCCAAGTTCATCAACTCCTGAGAGGATAAAGGATTATTAGCGAAATAATTAGCCCCCAATAGTCCTCCCACAATGGCCGTGGCAGAGCTTCCTAAACCCCTAGCCATGGGTACACCTACGTTTATTTTGATCTTAACCTTAGGAATTTCCTCGCCGATATGTTGGTAAACCTTGACAAAAGACTGGTATAACAAATTATCTTCCCCAAGGCTGATTTTTTCTCCTTCCACCCCAGACACCTCGAAAGTAGTGGCTTCTGAGCTTCGGGTAAACTCAAATTCATTATAAATACTGAGTGCGGCGCCTAAACAATCGAACCCAGGACCGATATTTGCGGTGGTGCCGGGTACTCTAATTACCATAGAATTACTTTTAGTCATCTATAAAAATATAATTTTTTCTTCACTGATGAATAATAGTTTAACCAGTTATGGGCAATATTTAGTTACCCCCAAATATGCAAAAAAGGGTTTTAAAGTGGCTTTATTTGTTGGTACGGCTATATTTATCATTAACCATGGTACGGCATTAACCCAAGGAAAAATGACCCCCCAACGTTGGTTGAGTGGCATTATAAGCTATTCTGTACCCTATTTTGTTAGTATCCACGGGCAATGGTCTGTGGCAAAAAAAAGCAAGTCAGAGGACAATAATATGTCCCATGTTGAGGAATTAACTATTAACCGTTAAAAGAAAAAAGATTATTCTTCAAAAGGTACTAAATTATCTTCTACTATCCTTTTAACCGTAGGATTAGCAAAAAATACCCTAGTATCAGCCATCAGATTATCTCCCCATAAATTGAGAATTAAATAGTCAAAATTGCCGTATTTTCCGTCTAACTTTAAGGCTTGAGTTGCCATACGAATGGCTTCACTTTGTTTCCCTTGATGGTACAAAGCAACGGCAATGGCAAGAATAGGCTCTGCTTGAGATTCATCCATCGCCATGGTATCACGCCAAAGGGCGATCGCCCTGTCCTTATTTCCTTTTTCATATTCTGCCAAACCGATATTATTAATAGCTGGCCAAAATTCCTCATCAAGATCAAATGATTTTTGATAAGATGCGATCGCACTAGGGAACTGTTGCAACTGTAAATAAGAATTACCAAGGTCAAAAAATACCTGAGCACTACCATTACCATCAAGGGCTAACCCAGCGCGTAGAGTATCCACCGCAGATTGATAATCCCCCACCTGAAAATAAGAATTACCCAAAGCAAATAAAACCTCTGGCTCATCAGGGGCTAATTCTCTCGCCCTCACAAAAGCATCAACCCCCGCCTGATTGTTTCTTTGTTGAAGATGTAAAGTGCCTAAGATAAACCAAGTTTCATACTGATTTGGCACTAAACGAGCCGCCAATTTTGCCCTCGATAAAGCTAAATCATACTCTCGAAAACGAATTAATTGCACCGCATCCTGCAATAACTGAGAGCCATAGGGGGCTAACACCTCAGAATTTACATCAGGGGTGTAGGGAATTACCGCTTGAGCCTTTACCCTAGCAGGGTTGAAAGTTACCCCTAACATTACTAAAACAGACAATAACCAATGACGATATAACACTTTTATTAAATTTTGCAAATTAAAATTACATATCGCCTTAATTTTAGCAATCAAATTAGGATAATAAATACATTCATCACAAAAATGTAAAACTATAAGTCAAGCAAGAGCTTTTTCCATCCCTAAACCTTAGAGTTAATTTAACAGCATTTTCTCCATTTAATCCCTACTATCCCCCTTTAAATAAATATATGTGGCAAAAATTAAAGAGATTTATTCGTATTTTTTTTAGAAAATCAAGAAAGATTGATAACGAACCCATCAACAAAGTCAGTCTAATATTGATCATTATTATGGATTTATTTATCCTTAGTAATGTTTTCATTGGTTTAGATGATATTGGTAATTGGTATATTAGCCCTTCTAGTAGTCATCCTTGTTATTCTCGATGGCAAGGGTATCGAAATGATCTTAGTGAAAATAAAAAATATACCATTTTGACAGATACGGTTCATAGTTATCTCTATAATTCCGATTTATCATTGAGGGAAAATTATCAAAACTTAGAAAACGGACATTTAGGAAGTGTTTCCCCCGTTTGTTATGACTATGCTTCATCTTTTGATGGCACAAGAATTCCTGAATTTACCACTAGGGCTAGTCGTATTACGGAAAAAGAAAATACCATCGCTACCATTCAAGCTGAAAATGTCAGGATTAGAGAGCAGTATGATTCTAGTCTATTAGAAGAAATTGCGGGGCAACCGGGAGAATTATCCATCAATGAGTTACGGGCAAGGGAGGCAAAGGAAACTTTAGACCAAAATAATGCCCAAATTGCCACTTTAAATGGAGAGATAAGCACCCTTAAGGAAGAAATTTTTGCTTTAAATCCTGTGGAACAATTTTTTGTTTTTCTTGATTCTGATGGGGAATTTAGTCGGGTAGAAAGTAGTTTTGAGAGGGCTTCCTTTTGGTATCCTAGCATTCAAATTATTTTCCAAGTTCTCTTTTTAGCTCCCCTAATTGTGATCGCAACTTGGCTACACATCAAAGCAGATAGAGATAGCAATGGGCAACTGGCCTTAATAACATGGCATTTATTAGTAATATTTGCGATTCCCTTAGTAATCAAGATATTCCAGTTTTTGCAAGTCGGTGTCTTACTATCTATCTTGACAGACATAGTAGCGGTATTATTTACAGGCTTATTATTTGTCCTAAGTTACCTATATATCTTTATTATTCCCCTGATTACCTTTGCCCTAATAAAATTGAGCCAAAAAGTAATTTTCAACACCAACAACCAAGCAACTAAAAGAATTCAAAAATCACAATGTTTACGTTGCACAAGAAAACTGCCCCCAGGTAGTCTTTATTGCCCCCACTGCGGTTACTATCAATATCAAGAGTGTCATAACTGCGGACAGTTAACCTATAAACATCTATCCTATTGCACAAACTGTGGGGCATCACAAAGTCAGAGTCAACAAAATGGGAATGAGTGAAACCCCCGAAAGTAGTACCACCATTTACCCAAGTATTATTGGGCTGATTCTATGAGAGTATCCGCAAGGGCCGAATTTTCATCGATACCCCCAAGACGGTTGAAAGGCCAAAAACGCACCGTTGCCCTACCGATAATATTTTCATGGGGTACAAATCCCCAAATATGAGAATCAGAGCTATTATTACGGTTGTCTCCCAATACTAGATAACTATTTTCAGGAACTATCACTGGCCCCCAATCATACTTAGGGGCATCTTGGATATAAGGCTCTTTTAAAACTTGACCATTAACTGTTACATCACCATTTCTTACTATCACCTCATCTCCCGGTAAACCAATGACTCTTTTAATAAAAGCACCATTCCATCCCAATTCTTGAATGGCTTCGGTAGCTTCAAAAACAATGATTTCTCCCCTTTCTGGTGGACGAAAACGAAAGGTCATTTTTTCAATGATTAATCTATCGTTAATTTGTAATGTGGGTTCCATGGAGGAGGAAGGAATATATCTTGCTTCGGCAACAAAGGTACGAATACCAAAGGATAGAATACCAGCCATAACCACTGTTTTGACTATTTCTACAATGGGATTTTCTTCTTTTTTAATAGCTTTTTTGGTTTCTGGTTTTGGTGATTGAGCGCTCATATTTCAAATAGCGGAAAAGGTATTGCATCTCTTAGTGTAACTTAGAGTTTTTTGGTTTGGGGAATTTTAAATAGTTTTTGATGGTTTCATTCTATATTATTTAGCATAAAAGTTTAGAGAATTGGGGAAGATCTAGGTAAATTTTCATATTTAGTGTTCTTCAGGATTGTATTTAAACTATAGAAAAGCCCTCCTGAAAAAGATGAGGATTTATATGAGATTTTTTAGTTAAGACCTACCATATAAGATTTAATTCTAGGTTAAAATCAGGCAAAATATTTTCTCCTGAGATGGTTTTTGGATTATTCAAAATTTCTTTTTCTTGCCCTTGACGATATATTTCGACTTCTTTTTTATCAGGATTTATTAACCATCCTAACTTAACTCCATTGTCCATATACTCTTCCATTTTCTCTTGAAGTGTCTTTAAAGAGTCCGTTTTTGACATTAACTCTAAGACAAAATCAGGGGCAATGGGGGGAAATTTTATTCTTTCTTCTAATGTTAAATTATCCCATCTTTCCTTGCTAATATAAGCCACATCAGGGGAGCGATTACCTCCTTTGGGTAACTTAAAACAAGTGGAAGAATCAAATATATATCCTAATTTTTTTTGACGATTCCAAATAACAAAGTCTGCATTTAATTCTGCATTATTTTTGCCAGTTTCTCCCCCCGTTGGTGACACAATAATTATTTCTCCTTTTTGATTTCTTTCTAAGGTTAGTTCAGGATTATGACGACAAAGTTGATAGAATTTTTCATCATCAATGTGAGAAACTACATCGAAGTTAATAGTATAAGCGGTCATTATTATCTCTCTCCGTGCGATCGTAAATTATGATACCTTGCCAGTATGATAACATTTTCACACAAACAGCAAAAAACACCCCCCAATTAAGGAGAGTGCTTTTTAGTTATTATTTAGTTGTTAAACTCAATTTCCGATTAGAAATTAACCGTTGATTACAGGAGCAGATACTGCTTCAGCAGAGGCTAAGTCTAAGGGGAAGTTGTGAGCATTACGTTCGTGC
>NZ_JBSZCP010000040.1:0-71414 GCF_054166785.1 Cyanobacterium sp. | reverse complement strand
TCAGAAATTAATCCTAAGTGTAAATATTTAAAATATTCGTAGTTACGCACATCAAAAAACAAGGTAGAATAGGCAGAACAATAATCATCAATGACCGGCACCGTGTCCATGGGATTTCTAGGTAAATGTTTTCTAATTTGCCTACATCCATCGCTGTGAGTACCTTTCATTTTTATTATTATTATTCTACATTTTTATTCTGCTTTTCGGAAAGTGACAAAAAAGGGATACAACCAAAAAATCAACCTCCTATCCATTCTGACGAGTATAAAAGCCTAACTAACTTTTCTCCTCAACCAATTAGTTAGCTTAATAGGCACATTACTTTTTACCCAACGCCAAGCGACGATTTTAGCGATGGGTTTAGGTAAACCCACAAAACGTTTAACAATTTTATTTGCAGAGGGATTTTTAACCTTTTTATTGATTAAATTAATCATCCCCACATCATACAGACATTCAATAATTAATTTGATGGTAGCTTCTTCCTTCAGGGCTAAATTTTCAATGAGTAATAGTAAATCTTTCATTCTCTCCTCTTGAAATCGCTTTTCTTGAGGATTAATTTCTTCTATCGCCACGATTTTAATGGGTTTATTTTTTTTAGTTGTTAGCATCCTAAAAGTATCGGAAGAATAGTTAGGGGATTATAACAGTTAATTTACACCAAAAAGATCATTATATCTAGCATTATTACTATACTTTGTTAGTTAATTTTTCCAGAGTTATTTTAAAAACGGAATTGATATTCGATCGCACTTCGGGTATCATTACTAAAATCGGTAGAACCTCGAATAACGGTACGATCATTAAGACGATAACGAATATTATAACGGGTAGGTTGTTCCCCTGTTAAAAGACTGAGGATAGATAAACTCAAATTTTCTCGAATATTAAATCCTAACTCTGCCCCTAAACCCAGACTAGATACCCTTGTTTGACTGTCGATAATAGCAGTGGGAAATAACCTAAACTCCACCATATCTAAAATATCATCCAGCTGATTTTGAAAACTACCAAATAAAGCCGCCCCTGCGATATTAGCCAAAGCCACCCCCGTATCACCATCCACAAAATTATTAAAAAATCCTCCCCCCAATAGGGAAATTATTTCCGTTTCTCCCCTAGCAGGAATACTACTAAACTCTAAACTTTCATTAATATTATTACTAAACCCATTAACAGTCGCCCTCACTCGGATAGTTTCAAGGGTATTGATAGTATTTAAACCAGATATATCAGGAATTTCATTGGCCCCAGTATTATCCGTCAGTTGATAACGGCTAGTTTCGGTTACCGAGGTTTCGAGTTGCATATCAAGAAAAGCATTAAAACCATTTTCAGGGGTAAATCGGGCAACATTGTTGTAATTACGGTTAAGTCTTAATCGGCTAGTAAATAGATTAACGCTACCCCCTGTTAAATTAATCACCCCTTCTGGTTGTAAATTATTAACATCTCCATTGAGAGTTAAACTACCTTGGGCATTAAGACTCAATACAGGGGCTTGGGAAACTGTGATGTTATCACTTAAAATTAAATCTAAATTACTGATAGTGGCGTTACTGATTAAAAGATTACTCCCCCCATTGATGCCATTACCATTGTTTCCATTTTGCCCCCCCGCAAGGAAAACATCTCCATCAAATAACGTAATATTACCACCGATGATAGGGGCGATCGCACTTCCAGCAATTTCAATATTACCCTTACCACTACCCTGATATAAATTAGGAAGACTCAACGCCAAATTTTCCACCGAAGCCGTCAAAATATCCCCCTGACTATCCCCCATAAATAAAGGTAAAGCCCCAACAATGATAATATCCCCCTCACTAAAATTCCCCGTCAAACTAGGAATCGTAATCTGATCAAAATCAAATAAGATATCCCCATTAATATTAGTAATAGGAGTATCAGGAATAAAAGCCACCTCCATCTCCCCATCACTGATAGTAGCCAAACCATCCGCCACAAAATCTAAAATAGTATTTTCCGATTGACTATATCTACCACGAATACTCAAATCAACTCCCCCCCTACCCCTAACCAAATCAAACTGATTATTACTAATCACCCTCAACAACCCAAAACCAGACTCCTCAATGTTAAGACTCAAACGAAAATCATCACTCTCAGGATTACTAGATTGAGGGAAAAAACGAAAAGGAAAACTACCCAACAACCTTGCCGATTCCTCCTCCCCTATTAAATTACTCGTTGCCAAGAAATCCAGACGAGAATTACGATAACCCAAATTAGCATTAGTTTCCTCAATGGTTGTGCCATTAATTTTTGCATCCGCTATCTCCACATTACCCGTTGCCACAGGATTTTCCAAATTACCACTAATAACAATATTGCCATTAGCAATACCCTCCAACTCAAAATTAGGAGGTAAATTAGCCACCCCCGCCAAATTTTTAATCGGTAAATCTGCCACCAACACCTGCCCCGAAAAACGCTCTTGGCTAAAAGTACCCGATAACGATATATTAGTATCACCATCTTGAAAGCTAACAGGTAAAAGGGTTAACAAACCATCTCGAAAACTACCCCTTGCTTGAATAGTATCCGCCTGATATTTTCCCCAATGCCAATCATTGCCCTGAAAATCAAAACTGGCATCAATACCATTTCTTACCGAAGCGATTAAATTTACCCTACCAGTTAACCTTCCTTCTAAATCTTGTAAGGGAGGAATATTCGCCTGTTGTCTTTCCGTTTCTACTTGTTTAGTGGCTGAATCAATTTGTTGCCATTGGAAAAGAGTCTGTTGTAAAGATAAACCATCATTACTAATGCTAAATAAAGGTTTGTTTTCTGGGGAAGGATTATTTCCTTGGGCAACTATCAAACTATTAACGCTTCCCAAATTAATTTCTCCCTCCACCAGAGAATTTTCCGTTAAAGTTTTCCGTAAGGCGTTTATATTTTCTCCCTCCTCTCCCAAAGCAGTTTGACTATTAGATGATGATTGACTATCTTTTTCTACTTTTTTATCATTATTAACAAAAACCCTCTGACTTTCTCCTGATAATTGTCTATCCTTGTTAACAACAGGGAGGGTGACAATATCTTTTGGTGTTTTCACATCCTTAATATCATTCTTATCAACAACCTTCCCTTCCCATAACTCATCATCCCTATTACTAACTAAGTCAACATTTCCTTGCTCATTTTTTTGATTAACTTCTAACTCCTGCTCATTTTCTTGGTTAACATCCAATAAATAGCTACTGTTAGTTTTAATATCATCTCCATTATTCTCCCTCTGGGGAAAAGCCATGGGAGTTTGGGAATTTCTTGTTAATACCCTTGTATAACTATTGCCATTTACCCTTGGGGTAGCTTCAGGAATAGATAGTTGCGCTAACGTAGGATTTACCCGCAAAGATAAACAATTAATATCTCCCCCAGTAGAGTATAAATCTTTTGCCCCGCAATAATCCCTTGGTTGAATACCATCAAATATATCCTCTATCTCAAAAATACCGACACTGGTTAACAAATTCTGAATATCCCCCTCCCGTAATAGTAATTGCGCTTCTAACTGAGGATTTTCGTCAAAGGGTAATATTTGGGCAGAAAAATCATATTCATTTTCCAGATGATTTAACTTACCATCCCTCACAACTATCTTTCCATCCATACTAGATAACCTTGCGGTTAATACATCTCCTCGAAACTGATTCACTTGAGGTTGGTTGATTACTAATTCTGAGGAAGTAACATCATAGTTGTTGAGATTTAAAGCCACTTCTCCTGAAATATTACCCCCCACAGATTTTATGTTAGAAGGGAAAACAGTTAATAGGGGTTGAGTTAAACTTTTTAAGGAAAAATTAGCAAAATTAATATCGAGGGTATCTTTTTCATTGGTAATAGCGGTTAATCTACCTTCCTCCACTTGTAAGTTAATTTGTCTGGGTTGAAATTGCGCATCAATATCTAAGGCAAATCTATCGTTGTTACCAGTGGTATCTATTAAGTCAAATTTAATGCCGTTAATGGTATCGGCTTGTAGGTTTCCTGCGAGGGCATTAAAAGGAAGGTTAGCAATTTGTAAATTATCTGTTTTTATATTTCCCCCTAGGCGAGGGTTATCAAGATTTCCTTGTAGTTTTCCTTGAAAGTCAAATTTACCACCATAACCGATTAAGGCTAGTTGATTGGGTAGGGGTAATTCTTTTATATCTAAGCCAGAGGCGATTAAGTTTAAGTCAAAGTTACTTATCTCTTGGTTATCAATGTCATAGTTAATAATACCGTTGGCGGAAATATCCCCTGTGGTGGCTTGGGAAAGAAGGATTTTTTCTCCATCCCAACGAAAGCTAGTTTGTAGGGGTTGTTGGATTAAGCTAATACCCTGATTAAAGTCGAGATTACCTGCGATCGCAACGGCACTCAGAGTTATATTATTGGTATTACCCTCCATAGATAGTCTTCCTCTAGTTTCCCCCCTCAATTCTTGTTGAAATTCACCAACATTAAAACTATTGGTGGCAAGGGTAGTGTTAAAGTTATTATCATCATCGAGGAAAAGACTTTCGACGGTGACAATCCCTTGGGGTAAAAATATTTCTCCGTTGGCTTGGATTCCCTGATTATTATTGATACTACCCCGAATATTGAGGGCGGTGTTTACCCTACCTCTGTTAAGGGGGGATTCCCTCGTAAAGTTTAGTTGACTGAGGTTAAGATTATCGGCGACAAGTTGAGTTTGCCATCTACCTTGATTTAGTTGCGTATTGTTGAGGTTAACCATTCCTTGGGCGAGGGGAAAGTTAAAGTCTCCTTGTAAGGCGATGGTATCAAGGGAAATGTTTTGACTATCTCCTAATAGTTGGAAGTTTCCTTGGAGGGCGGAATTGTCACAACCGACGGCTTGACAGTCGATGAGGTTGATTTGGTTGAGGGGAATATTAGTTAATTCTATGGTGGCTTGATAGTTGTTTTGGTTATATAAAAAATTAGTTAAGGTTGCTTTTCCTTCTCCTATTCCTATATCGGTGATGCCTGTTATCTGACTATTTTCTATGTCTTGGGCGATGCCTGAAATGCGATATTCACCGTTAATTAATCCGAGGGGGGGCAAATTTTCAGATATTTCGATGGCATAAACATTGGCTAGGTTTAGGGCGCTAATATTTTGGGCGCTAAGGTTTACTTGGT
This sequence comes from Cyanobacterium sp., assembly GCF_054166785.1. NCBI lineage: Bacteria > Bacillati > Cyanobacteriota > Cyanophyceae > Chroococcales > Geminocystaceae > Cyanobacterium > Cyanobacterium sp. The sequence continues at coordinate 66,239 of NZ_JBSZCP010000040.1, read as the reverse complement.
AGGGAAATTGATTTTCTTGGCGAAAGTCAACGAATCCATTCCCACTAACTTCTCCGCCGATGGTGGGGGTAAAAGAAAATTCGTCGATGGAAAGTCCACTGTTAAGAATTGTAACTTTTCCTTGACTTTTTGTCAAAGATAGTCTGTCGAATTGAATATTTTCTATGGCGGTAATATTAGCCTTGAGGATGGGTTGAGTTAATGCCCCCTGAATATCGATGTCACCGATGACTCTTCCTTTGGTTTCTAGGGGAATTTCAGGGAGGTTTAAAGAGGCGATCGCCCTTTGCACTTCTACAGGCTTTGTTTTAATATTGATGTTAAGGGTAGAAAAATCATCCTCGAGGGTACCAAAAACATCCCCATTAATATCCCCTAAATTGGTATTAACCCCTGCAAAGGTAAGATTATTATTCACAAAATTTATTTTTCCACTGGCATCGGTGAGGGGTTGGGGTACATTGGGAATATCAAGGTTTACCCCCGCTATGTCAATATCACCATCAATATTGATAAACTCTCCCCTTTCAAACTCAAGGTTAACATTCCCCGTCACCCTACCACTATCAACATCAACGGGTAAGGTAGTAAAATAATTAATATCATCCGTAAGAAGATTATTCCCCGAAATATTTAATAGCCAGTCATTTCTATTGATGGGAGTAACCGCAGTGACAGATATATTTCCCCCCGAAATTACATCCCCTTGGGTATCAAAAGTAAGATTATTTTCTCCAATTAAGATACTACCCTGATTAACTTTAATATTCAGAGGAGGTAAATCACTTAACTGGGATTTCATGGTTAAAGACGCATTTTTTATCCTCACAGCATCTACATTCAAGGAGATAAAGTTATCTCTTCTTTCAGGGGGAGTTAACTGTAGATTTAACCAACCATCAGCCTCAGACTTTTCGATATAAACGACGGGATTAATTACCGTAACTTCAATATTGGCACTTCTTTGCCCAAAAAGGAGTGATGTTAAACTTACCTCCACCCCCTCGGCGATGACATAGTCTTTTTCCGTGTCGGTAGCTAAAATTTGACTCTTCCCCACCCGAATTCCATGGAAAGAGACGGACTCTATTTCCCCTAATTCTACTGTTCTTCCTAAATAATTACTAACGGGTTTTTCAATTAGAGGTATTAATCTTTGGGTGAAAAAATACCAACCATAACTTAATCCTCCCCCCACGGAAATTAAAGTGCTGTATAACAACAACTTAATATAAAATCCTTTCCCAGACTGTGGGGAATTATCTTCAGGAGAATTAAGGTTATTATCTAAATTTTCATCGTAGCCATTATCGGTGTTTGGAGTCTTATCAGGGAAATCAGTCATAATTAGCTACCAAGACAATAAAGAAGCACAGTCCTATTGTAGTCAGAAATGCCCATAGTTTTTAATGGAAATCACTCCTTTAAAATTTATCTGCTCAAAAAAAATATGGTAAAACCTTGTCAATCTTAAAAATATTCGTTATATTATATAAGTGTCAAATTTAAGCCAGGATAGCTCAGTAGGTAGAGCAGAGGACTGAAAATCCTCGTGTCGGCGGTTCAAATCCGCCTCCCGGCATTCAAAGAAAAATAACGTACCCATAGAAGAACAAGTAACTAATATGGAATGAATAGCTTTCTATCATTTTTTTTCAAGTCTGCTTGTGTGTTGTGTGAGCGACAAACTAATGGTATTATCTGCGATTATTGTCATAGTCAGTTAGTTAGTTGTAAAGTACCGAATCCTCTAGTTAAGACTGATAAAGATTACTCTTTGTTTCTTTGGGCTAAATATGAGAATTATATCAAAAGAGCTATTTTTAGCTTTAAATACGAAAGTAAAGTTGAGTTAGGGGAAGTTTTTGGACAATTTTTAGCTCAGGAATGGATAAATAATAGGTTATTAAAGAAAGGGCAAATGATAACGGTTGTGCCGATTCCTCTTCATCCTCAAAAGTTAAAAGAAAGAGGTTTTAATCAAGCTGAATTAGTGTCAAAGTCTTTTTGTGAAATTACGGGGTATCGTCATCTTCCTCATTTATTAAAAAGGGTAAAAAATACTGATGCGATGTTTACCTTAAGCCCCACGGAAAGAAAAATAAATATTACTCAGGCTTTTACGGTAGGGAAAGATTATCCAAAATTTAATCGTCAACATTCGGTTATCATTTTAGATGATATTTATACCACGGGAGCAACCGTTGAGGAGGTGATAAGGGTTTTAAAAACCTTACAAATCAATGTTTTAGGGGTAATTGCGATCGCCTCTAGCCTCAAAATAAAAGATAGCTAAATTAATTATTGACTTCTAATTTATATATTATATGCTTACAAGGATCCAAAGTAACCTCATAAGTTTCGCAGTGAACAACAGATAATGAACAAGTATCAATTAAATTTTGCCAATTTTTTTTATTTAAAAAATTATATAGTAATATTCCTCTCTAGCCTTAAAATATAGAACCATTAACTATGGATAGTGATATTAACAGTAAAGATAATATTAACATAATTTGCAAACAATTTAATCTGAAGAATGAGCAAAAAATAAGAGGTTTATATAATAAGTTATGGATGCCTCTTACAATACACTTGGCGGATAAATTTAAAGCAAAATCTCAACCCTTATTAGTAGGTGTTTTAGGAAGTCAAGGCACAGGAAAAACCACCTTAACTCAAATTTTAAAACATTTATTAGCACAAGAAAACATTAATAGTGAAACCATTTCCCTAGATGACTTTTATAAAACCTATGAAGAAAGAAAAGAGTTACAAAAATTTGATCCTCGTTTAATTTGGCGTGGCCCTCCCCTCACCCATGATGTACCATTAGCCTTAGAAGTATTACAAACCTTGTTAGCCTCCAACCCTGTGGTTATTCCTCGTTTTGACAAATCTTTACATAATGGTAAGGGCGATCGCACTTTAACATCTGATAAGATAACCAAGAGAGTGGATATAATTTTCTTTGAAGGATGGTTTGTAGGAGTAAAGCCCATTCCAGAAGAAAAATTTAATAATCCTCCGTATCCTATCATCACTGAAAATGATCGACAATTTGCCAAAGACTGTAACCAAAGACTAAAAGAATACTTACCCCTGTGGGAATTAATCGATTATCAAATAATTCTCAACCCCATAGATTATCGCCATAGCTTACCTTGGCGCCAAGAAGCAGAGGAAAAAATGAAAGCCCAAGGAAAAACTGGCATGGGTAAACAAGAAATCAAAGAATTTGTCGAATATTTTTGGAAAGCCCTCCATCCAGAATTGTTCATAACTGCCCTTATTAATAACATTGCTCAAAGTGATTCATTAATAATTACAATAGATAGGGATCATTTTTGTAGCGATTATATGATAAATAGTATTAGAGGTAAATAAGATAAATATTAGCAGAATGGATAATACTCCCTCGTGATTCGGTATAATTTGATCACTTCTTATTCTAAATTAAACTAAATAGTCACGGGTTTGGTGCAATATTACAGTCTAAAACATCGCATTACAGCGATCATAAAAAATGCTTTTTAAATAAAAATTAACTTTTTCTTTTACGACATATTCTCATAAAAAACAGAGCAAGTTTCTATTATCAAGAAAAGGTTTTTTTGAGAAATTTGTGAATTGTTATAAATGAAAGTTAACTCAATAGTAAGTTTTTTTTTGTGATTTATAGACTATTTTAAGTCAAATTAAGAAATATTTACCAATTAAAACATCACTCTTTAACAGATAATAAAAGAGTTATATTCAATTTTAAATAATAATTTTCGTCAAAGAAAATAACTATAATGCAAGTAATCAATCCAATTAAATTTGATAACCTCAAGGGAGATATTTTTGGGGGTTTGACGGCGGCAGTGGTGGCATTGCCCATGGCTTTGGCTTTCGGGATTGCTTCTGGTGCTGGTGCTTCGGCTGGTATTTGGGGGGCTATCTTGGTGGGCTTTTTCGCTTCCTTGTTTGGGGGTACCCCTAGCCTTATTTCTGAACCCACCGGACCGATGACTGTTATCATTACGGCAGTGATGGCTGAGTTGATAGCCCGTAATCCAGAAACAGGTTTAGCTATGGGTTTTACCGTAGTTATGATGGCTGGGGTTTTTCAAATCCTTTTTGGGGTTCTAAAGTTAGGGAAATATATCACCATGCTTCCCTACAACGTCATATCTGGTTTTATGACGGGTATCGGGGTAATCCTCATTTTTTTACAAATTGCTCCATTTTTGGGTCAAGAAACCCCCAAAGGGGGAGTGATTGGAGTAATTAGAAATTTCCCTGAATTGGTAACAAATATTAACCCACAGGAATTGGCTCTAGGTTTAATTACGTTAGCTATTTTATTTTTCTATCCTCGTAAATGGAAGGCTATTGTACCTCCTCAGTTGACAGCTTTATTAGTTGGTACATTGATCACTATTTTTCTTCTACGGGATTATGATATTCGTACCATTAGCACCATCGGTGAAATTACCCCCGGTTTACCAGAGTTGCAGATGCCTACTTGGAATATGGAAAATTTACGGCTGATGTTCGTAAATGCCATTGTGTTGGCAACGGTGGGTTGTATTGACTGTTTATTAACTTGTTTGGTGTGCGACAGTTTAACCCGTGGAGAGCATAAATCTAATAAGGAATTAATTGGTCAAGGGGTGGCTAATATTATTACGGGTTTTTGTGGTGGTATTGCAGGCTCTGGGGCTACAACTCCTAGTGTGGTGGCAATTCAAGCGGGGGCTCGTTCTACTTTGGCGAGTATTGTTAGGGCTTTGGTATTGTTTGTGATTGCCATTTGGGCTGCTCCTTTAACCGCTGATATTCCTTTGGCTGTGTTGGCTGGTATTGTTTTGAAGGTAGGTATTAGCGTTATTGATTCGGGTTTTCTCAAGCGGGTTCATAAAATTTCTTGGAAGGCAGCGGGTATCGTCTATGTGGTGGTATTGTTAACGGTATTTGTGGATTTGATGATTGCGGTGGCTGTTGGGGTATTTATTGCCAATATTTTAACCATTGAGAAGCTGTCGGAGTTACAGTCTAGTGCGGTTAAAACTATCACTGATGATGATGATCAAATTTTGTTGAATGATGAGGAGAAACAAATCCTTGATTTAGCTGATAACCGTCTTTTACTTTTCCATCTTAGTGGTCCCATGATTTTTGGGGTGGCAAAGGCGATCGCACGGGAACACAATGCCATTGATAATTATGATGTGATATTGGTGGATTTAAGTGAAGTACCTGTATTGGGGGTTACTTCTTCCCTTGCCATTGAAAATGCTATCCATGAAGCCATCGATTTAGGTCGTCAGGTGATTGTGGTGGGCGCCACCGGGAAGGTTAAACGTCGCCTTGAAAAACTTGGTATCGCTGGGTTAATCCCCGGACACCATTGGATGGGCGATCGCCTTACAGCCCTACAGGAAGGGTTAAATATAGTTAGGGCAAGACAAAGTGCTGATTCTTCTAGTGAGGAAGTAGCCATAGAGAGTTAGGGGTTAGGTAATGGGTAATGGGTAATGAGTAATGAGTAATGAGTAATAGGAATTTACTGCCCACTATCCACTGCCCACTTCCCACTTCTTAACCAACGGCAACAGATTTATTTTTATTAATGGTTTTGCGCCACCATCCCAATAGGGTACTGGCCACGAAAATGCTGGAATAAGAACCAGCTAAAAAGCCCACAATTAGGGCAAGGGCGAAATATTTAAGGGTTTCTCCCCCAAAAAGGAAAATTGCCACCAGGGGTAAGACCGTTGTTAAACTGGTATTAATAGAACGGGTAAGGGTTTGATTTACCGCAATTATGACGGTTTCGTTCATGGTTTCAGCGTCGATATGTTCATCTTTACTGATTTCCCTGATGCGATCGTAAATTACCACGGTATCGTTAACGGAAAAACCGATAATAGTTAATATCGCCACCAAAAAGAGGGTATCTACTTCCACACCGATAACTAACCCCAGAATAGCAAAAAAGCCGAGGGTAATTAGGGCATCATGGATAAGGGCAAGAATGGCAAAGATGGCGTAATCTGTTTTAAATCGGACACTCAGATATACCACAATACCAAAAAAGGATACCAGTAGAGCCAAAATACCAGAGGTAAACAACTCTTGTCCGATGCTAGGCCCCACGGTGTCAATTTGTTGATTATCAGGATTAAAAGCTCCTATTTCTTGGGTTAGGGCTTCTTCTAATCTTGTTCTGGCTTCCACGTCAAGGGTTTGGGTACGAATGGATAAACTTCTTTGTTCATCCCCCACGATTTGGACACTACTATTGGCTAGATTTTGACTTTCTAATACTTCTCTAATTTGGTTGACCGTTAAAGGGCGATCGCAATTACCCTCCACACTACAATCCAACTCTAACTGTAACCTTGTACCCCCCACAAAATCGATACTAGGACGTAAAGGAGTACCGATGGTTGTATAGGACACCACCATGGCAACAACACTGAGAAGGCACAATATAGCGGAAATAGTCCACCATAGTTTCTCCCATTTGACAACATTAAATTGAATCATTTGATAATTAATTGATAGTTGATAATTGATAGTTGATAATGTTTTTGTACAACATCAAACCATGAAAAATAACAATAAGCAAAAGAAAATTAGCTAAAAGTTAGTTGTCCATTGTTAAGGGTTTTTGGTTTTTAAATCAGGGCAAAATAACTGAGGTTTTTGGCGCACAGAAGGAAATCCTAATACAGCAATTAAGAGGAAAGTACGACTACAGGTAAGCGCCGTAAACATACTCACCAATACCCCAATGGCGAGGGTAAGAGCAAAACCCCTTACTAAACCTGCCCCCAGCCAAAAAAGAGCAGCACAGGCAATGAGGGTAGTAACGTTACTATCTAAAATACTGGCAAAAGCCCTTGCAAAACCTGATTCTACGGAGCGATATAAGGTTTTACCACTTCTCAACTCCTCTCGGGTACGCTCAAAAATAAGTACATTAGCATCCACCGCCATACCAATGCTAAGGATAAAACCCGCAATTCCAGGTAAAGTGAGGGTGACTCCGGCGAGGGAAAAACAAGCGAGGGTAAGTAAACCGTATATTATCAAGGCAAAATCAGCGAGGATACCGGGTAAACGGTAATAAACCGCCATATAAACTAATACCAAAACCAGCCCCGCTAAAGCCGCAATGACACTACGGCGAATGCTATCTTGTCCTAAAGTAGCACCTACCACCCGATTTTCTACAATTTCCACGGGGACAGGTAATGCACCTCCTTCTAGTTGTAGGGCTAACTCCCTGGCACCTTCGAGGGTAAATCCGGGGCTACCTCCAGAAATGCTGGCTCTACCGCCAATAATTCCCGTGTTGGCATATTCTGCACTGACACTAGGGGCGCTGATTAATTCCCCATCAAGGAAAATACCTAATGTTCTACCTGTACCTGCAATGTCTTTGGTAAGTTCTGCAAAAAGTTGTCCTCCTTCATTGTTAAATTCTAAAACCACTTCCCATACGTTGGGTTGCTGGGTAGGTTGATAACTAGCGCGGCGGAGTTTATCACCGTTTAACTCACTTCTAACATACAAGTCTTGGGAAAGGGTATTAAGTTCTTCTTGTTTTTCTTGAATCAAATTTGCCTGATTTGCTCTTTCTTCTTCGTCTTCAATGCCCTGAAAACTAATGAGGAGTTGTTGCAATTCCTGTTGACGAACATTGATTTGGGCTTGAATTTGGGCATCATCGGTTTGGGTTCTAAAATCGAGTTGGGCTGTGCCTCCCAGGACTCTCTCGGCTTCTTCTGGTCGTTCTACCCCGGGGAGTTGAACTAGGATGCGATCTTCCCCGACGCTCTGGACTACGGCTTCAGAAACCCCCAATCCGTTTACCCGTCTATCGATTACCTGTCTAACGGCTTCAAGGCGATCGCTCGTAATCTCTGGTACTTCATCGGTAGTTTGTAGTTGAATGGTTAACTGAGATCCTCCCCTCAAGTCTAACCCCAATTGGAGGGGCAGGTTAACGAGGGTGAAAATCGCCGTTATCACCAAAACTATAATTAATATGATAAAAGCTCTTTGTCTTTCCACAATAAAATTTAAAATAAAAGTTTTTTTTAATATAGCGTTATGATATGAGCAATGGTGGGCATTGCCCACCCGACCATGACCATTATTGCTTGTAGTTGCCCTATATTGCCTAGAGCTAATAAATGTTAAATCTGACCGTTCATAATTTTTTGAACCGCTTCCACAATTTGCTCCGGTTGAACAATGGTTAATCGCTCTAAAGTTCCATTATAAGGAGTGGGAATATCTTGGGAAGCTAAACGCACCACGGGGGCATCTAATTCATCAAAAAGTTGGTCGTTAATAGATGCGGTTAATTCTGCACCGATACCGCCACTTTTCATACATTCCTCAACAATGATGACCTTATGGGTTTTGCGAATGGACTCCCCTATGGTTTCCATATCGAGGGGCTTGAGGGAAATTAAATCAATAATTTCTGGATCATACCCTTCTTTTTCTAATTGCTTAAGGGCTTGGGTACAGTGATGTCTCATCCTTGAGTAGGTCAAAATGGTGACATCTTTTCCTTTACGGACGATTTCGGCTTTATCTAAAGGTAAGCTGTATTCGTGTTCGGGCAGATTTTCTTTATGGTTATATAATAAAACGTGTTCAAAAAATAGAACGGGGTTATCGTCTCTAATAGCTGATTTTAATAATCCTTTGGCGTTATAAGCAGTAGAACAGGCGACAATTTTTAAACCGGGTACGGCTTGGAAATAGGCTTCTAGTCTTTGGGAATGCTCTGCCCCTAGCTGTCTGCCTACGCCCCCGGGCCCTCTAATCACGATGGGAATTTTAAAGTTTCCCCCAGAGGTGTAGCGCATCATCCCTGCGTTGTTGGAAATTTGGTTAAACGCAAGGAGCAAAAAGCCCATGTTCATCCCTTCGATAATGGGGCGTAACCCTGTCATGGCAGAGCCTACCGCCAATCCAGTAAAGCTATTTTCGGCGATGGGGGTATCTAATACTCTAAATTCGCCATATTTTTCATATAATCCTTTAGTAACTTTGTACGATCCGCCATAATGCCCTACGTCTTCTCCGAGGACATATACGCTTTCGTCTTTTGCCATTTCTTCATCAATAGCTTCACGCAAAGCGTTAAACATCAAAGTTTCTGCCATTTATTTTCCTTTATTAATTCTAGCTATAGCAGATCTAATCTTATCATTTTTTGCCCTTTTCTCAAGGGGGTTAGGGATTAGTTAAATTACAGGATTTATCGCCTATTACCCATTACTCATTACCCATTACCCATTACCCATTACTCATTACCCATTACTCATTACCCATTACTCATTACCCATTACTCATTACCCATTACTCATTACCCATTACTCATTACCCATTACTCATTACCCATTACTCATTACCCATTACTCGTTACTCATTACTCATTACTCATTACTCATCATCCAGGGGGCCATTTTAAGGGGCGATCGCCTAGAATATGTAAATGAAGATGATCAACGGTTTGCCCTCCATCGTTACCATTATTAATTACTACTCGATAACCGTTACTGAGGTTTTCTTGGGCGGCAACTTTTTTCACAGTAAGAAGTAAATGTCCCAATAATGCTTGATCTTCTCCTTGAGCGTCATCTATCCTAATAATAGGTTTTTTGGGAATAACAAGAATATGGGTAGGGGCTTGGGGGGCAATATCTCGAAATGCCAAGCATAGGTCATCTTCATATACTATATCCGCTGGTATTTCACGGCGAATTATCTTACTAAAAATGGTTTCGCTCATAGTTTTTTTTACTACAATTTTTCGGAGTTGATTAATTTAGAATACGATTATATCCCCCAAACATGCAAGGAAATATTTTTGGTTATGTTATCATTTGAGCAAAAAGGGTAATGATGGATAGTAAGGAGTTAGCAGGTTACATCGAAAAAACTGAGGGAATTTCTAAACCTTGGCTATTGGTGCAATTGAGATTGAAAAAATTACAAGAAGATAGAAGTAATATGTCGGCAGAGGATTACGAGCAAAAGTTGGCTGATATTTACAATGATTTAATGAATTTGGGGGAATGGTGGGAAGGAATAGAGGATCAAGTTTTTTAAACTTTGTTAATAAAAATTACAGATAAAATCAAATTGATTATAATCAAGACCAATCAAATAAATTTAAGGATAAATTGATCATGGTAGAATTCATCATTACTCTTTCGATTACGGCTTTATCAATGTATGTCGCTTCTGTGGTTATACCGGGGATGATAATGGAAAGCGCAGGGGCTGCATTTATTGGGGCTTTTATCTTTGGCTTGATAAACAGCATCATTAAACCCATTTTAGTTTTCTTTACTTTCCCCATAACCATTGTTACCTTGGGGTTATTTTTGTTGGTGGTAAATGCAATTTGCTTTTCTCTGGTGGGTTATTTTACCCCCGGTTTTAAAGTGGGAGGATTTCTGAATGCCTTATTTGGCTCGGTGATAGTTTCTATCGTATCCACTATCATCAATCAAATTGTTTTTTAGTTTTTTTTGTTGGGTTTCGTTTCCTCCACCCAACCTATGGATTAAAATTCGGCACTCATGGGGGTGCGGGGGAAGGGAATCACATCTCTGATGTTGTCGATGCCCGTCATGAATTGTACTAATCTTTCAAAGCCTAAACCAAATCCTGCATGGGGTACGGTGCCATATCTCCTTAAGTCTAGGTACCACCATAAATCTTGGGGATTGATGTCCATTTCTTTAATTCTGGCTTCTAATACATCATATCTTTCTTCCCTTTGAGAACCGCCAATGATTTCTCCGATATTAGGTGCTAAGATGTCCATGGCGGCGACGGTTTTTTGGTCTTCATTCATACGCATATAGAATGCTTTGATGCCTTTGGGGTAGTTGGTGACGATGACGGGTTTTTTGAAGTATTCCTCGGCTAAATATCTTTCATGCTCTGATTGTAAGTCTATGCCCCATTCTACGGGAAATTGGAAGGTGCGATCGCACTTTAATAGTAAATCCACGGCTTCAGTGTAGGTAATCCGTGCAAACTCATTATTGATGATATTTTCAGCATTAGCAAGTACCGTATTATTGATACGTAAATTAAAAAATTCCATATCTTCAGGACAATTTTTCAACACATAATCAAAAACATATTTTAAAAATTCCTCCGCCAAATTTTGATCCCCCTCCAAATCACAAAAAGCCATTTCAGGTTCCACCATCCAAAACTCAGCAAGGTGACGGGAAGTGTTAGAATTTTCTGCCCTAAAAGTGGGTCCAAAAGTATAGACATTTTCAAAGGACATGGCCATAATTTCGGCTTCTAGCTGTCCACTAACCGTTAAATAGGCTTTCTTCCCAAAAAAATCTTCCTTATAATCGGTTTTGCCGTCTTCATAACGGGGAATATTATCCAAATTAAAATTAGTCACCGTAAACAATTCCCCCGCCCCCTCACAGTCACTAGCCGTAATAATAGGAGTATGCACCCACAAAAAACCTTTTTCCTGAAAAAATTGATGGATGGCATTAGCACAGGCATTACGCACCCTCATCACTGCCCCAAGGGTATTGGTGCGCCCCCGTAAATGGGCAATAGTACGTAAAAATTCGAGGGAATGACGTTTTTTTTGTAGAGGATAATCTTTGCCATCACATTCCCCATAAACCTGTACCTTATCAGCCTGTAACTCTATTCTTTGCCCCTTGGCAGGAGATTCCACCAAAACCCCCTCTACCGCTAAAGATGCCCCTGTACTCAGTCTTTTGATGATAGTATTATAATCAGGGATGTCTTGATTTAAAACCACTTGTAAGTTAGCTAAAGATGAACCGTCACTTACTTCAATAAAGGTAAATTCTTTTAGTTCTCTTTTAGTTCTTACCCACCCTTGAATTTTAACTTTTTCTTGGGGTTGTCCTTGACGCAAAATATTAATTATACGGTTATTCATCTTGATATAAAAAGTAAAAAAAACTAAAATTTATGGTTTATTTATTTTAACATATACTATCTAATATAATTTATTTTAAACTGTTATTAGTAACTTAATTAGCTAGTAAAAGAAGATGAATAATTGTCTATTTACCCCTTGTTAAATCAGTAGTTGTTCATTTCTTCTCGTTCATACCTTCTCATTTCTCCTTTCTTTTGTTTAATATAATGGATCATTTGTAGGTCTTCTCCTTTAATGTGATGGATTAACCAATCTGTTAAAAATCTTGATACTTTTGCGGTGATAAATTGTTGATGTTCTAACAGTTCTTTTTGTAAAACGATCACATCATGTTTTAAGGATTCATGTTTTTCTTTATGGAGAGCATAATTAGGATAATTATAGTCAATCATAAATTGCTCTTCTGCATCGAAGTGTTTAATGGTATATTCTACTAATCTTGCTAATGTGTTGTTAATTACTTCTTGTCCATGACCTTCCATCATGGCATTATGTAGTTGATTGATTAACTTGAATAGGTATTGATGTTGTTGGTCAATTACACTTTCCCCCGTCATATATTCTTCTCTCCAAAAGGCAATAGACATAATTGATTTCTCCTCAAGCTCTATACTTTTAATTATATGCTAGGGTTTTTTAAAATAAAATTTTTTATGACTTTTTAGCCTTAATTTTTACAAGAATTTATAAAAGTTAACTATTTTTCCATTCCCTATATATTTTGGCTAATTTATGGGGATTTATTTTTAAGTAATAGCCGATGATTATAATTTGATTAATAATGGTTGTTTTTAATATACCTAATTTTTTCCATCGACGAGCCGAGGTAGTAACGGCGGAATTAGCAATTTTTATTTTGCCTCTTTTTTGTAGTTTTTTCACCAAAGCAAAGTCTTCCATAATCGGGATTTCAGGAAAACCCCCTATCATTTCAAAGGTTTCTTTTTTCATAAAAATTCCTTGATCTCCATAGGGTAAAGACCATAAGTGCGATCGCACTTTAACCATATTACAAATAAATTTAAACAGAAAATTATGCCCTTCGATCATCAAATTAAACGCTCCCGCCACAACCCCAGATTGACTTAAAATAGTTTCAATCTGTTGATAATAATTAGAAGGTAAAAGAGTATCTCCATGGAGGAATAACAGTAGATTTCCTTTTGCCGATTTTGCCCCCAAATTCATCTGATAACTACGACAAGCCACAGGAGATGAGACCATATTTAAACCATTATTGATAATAACTTCCCTAGTATTATCGTTACTGCCACCATCCACAAAAATAACATCATGATTACTATGTAAACGTACAAAAAAAGATATATTTTGTTTTATAAAAACCTCTTCATTCAATACAGGAATTATAATACTTAGCTGATTAGAATTAATTTTTTGATACATTTATAAATATACAAGCAAAATTAACGTCTTTTTATTATTTACAAAAAAATAAACAATGTTTAATGACATTCAAAAAATAACCCCTCAACCCGGGCAAGAATCCGTATGGGATTACCCTCGCCCCCCCAGACTAGAAGCCGTTGAAGCCCCCATTGAGATTATTTGTAACGGGGTAAAAATTGCCAACACCAAAGGTGCTTACCGTGTCTTAGAAACCAGCCATCCCCCCGTTTATTACCTTCCTCCCCAAGACATTAAAATGGAATATTTAAGGACTGTTTCTGGGCAATCTTTTTGTGAGTGGAAAGGAGTGGCACAATACTATACAGTAACCGTTGAAGATAGGGTATTACCAAAAGTAGCATGGTATTATCCAGAACCAACGGAAGCATTTAAAGACATTGCTGGTTATGTTGCTTTCTACGCTTCCCCCATGGATGGATGTTATGTAGATGGGGAAAAAGTCACCCCCCAACCCGGTAACTTCTATGGTGGTTGGATTACCTCCAATATTGTAGGGCCTTTTAAGGGGGAGTCTGGTAGTTGGGGATGGTAGGGAATTAATTGATAATTAAAAATGGATAAATAAATCCGCTTTTAATAACCTAAATCAACAGCGATGCGGTGGGCGCAACTAAAACCAGAAAAAGCCACTGCATTTAAACCCTGCCCGGGAAATGTACTATCTCCCACACAATAAAGATTCTTGATAGCGGTGCGGTTGAAAGACATGGATAACAAGCCCTTTAATTTGCGACGGGGAATAGGGCCATAGGTGCCGTTGTCTCGATTTAAAAAGCGTCGGTGGGTGCGGGGTGTACCTATTTCCATATAGTCTAATCCTGCATCTAACCCGGGAAAAATTTTCTCTAAACGTTCAATTAGTCTTCCTGCGGCTTCTTCTTTTTTGTATTCATATTGCTCTGCGGATAACCCTTTCCAGTAGTCTATATAACTAGGGGTAAAGGTATGAATGATATGATAACCATCTGGGGCTAAACTAGGATCGAGGAGGGTAGGAATTGATACAAAAATTGTACCTTGTTCGGCTTCTAAGTTTGACCAATTTTCAAGGATGATGTGATGGCATTCTGTGCCATGGGGTAATACTTGGGCATCGACTCCTAAATGAAGACTAAGGAAGCTAGGGGATTGTTTGTAGTTGTTTTCCCATCGTTTTTCTTTGGCTGGTTTTTCCTTTTCAATCAATTTCTCGAAAGTATCCCAACGGGTAGCATTGGAAACAATCCTTTGGGCTTGATATTCTGTACCATCGGATAGTTTAACGGCGATCGCACAGTTCCCTTCTACTATAATATCTGTAACCCTTGCTCCATAATGAATTTCTCCTCCATGACTTTCTAAACCCTCCACCAATTTCTCCGCAATTTGTCCTACCCCTCCTTTAGGATAGTTAATACCTCCATAATGACGGTCAGAAAATACCATCCCAGCATTAATCATGGGAGTCTTATCCGCCGGTACTACAGACCAACAATAACACTCCATATCGATAAATTTTAACAACTCAGGATTTTTGATATGTTTACGGGCAATATCTCCCACATTCAAGGGCAAATATTTCACTAAACCCAAACAAGCCAAAGGATGCTGAAAAAATACCCTTGTCAAATAGCCCATTTCCTCAAGGGAAAGTAATTCCATGGTATTGAGGCAATTAAATACCTTCCAACACTCATCATAAAACTTCTTGATGCCCTCTTCTTCGGCAGGGAAACGAACATACAATTCCTGTAAAAACTTGTCATAGTCTCGGTGAACTTTTAAGTCCAAATTATCGGGTAAATGATAGTGTATTTGTACTGGATCTGCGTAGGTTTCAATACTCATATCCACCGCATCCAAAGCACGGGTTAAGAGATTGGTAGTGCCTTCTGTGCCAAAACCGAAAATCATGGAAGCACCCACATCAAAGCGATAACCTTCTCTTTCAAAGTAACCTGCACTGCCCCCCGGGATAAGGTAACGTTCTAAGACTAATACTTTTATACCCTTGGCGGCCAATTGAGTAGCGGTTACTAAGCCACCAATACCTGATCCGATTACTATGACATCGTATTTACTCATAATCCGATTTTTAGCTGACAGTTGACAGTTATTTTTTAAATTTTTGTTACACTACTAATTCTAAACTCTCCATACTAATTTTTTCATCTTCTTCTTACCCTTTGACGGTAGTAATGTTACAAATTTTTCAAAAAGTTGCTTTTTTTTTGACTTTTACTTCTTTTTCGTAGATGATAGAGATATACTGTTTAATAATCGGAATCTTTATATTTGTTTTTAAAAATGCACAGATTTCCATTATATTAAAATAATATCATAAAATGAAGTAATAAAAATCAAAAAGTTTAGTTTTAAGAATTTTTTTAAGAGCATTAGCTTCCCTTTGCTCCTATAAGATTAAAAATAGTAAGATAGGGAGTTAGAGTTTAATCACATCTCAATTAATTATCCATTACTAAATGTCAGAAGATTCTAAAACGATTTCCCTTCCTAGTATCGAAAGTGCGATCGCCCTTGCGGGTAAACAAGAAGAAAACCTAAAATATATAGCTAGAATGACGGGGGCAAGTCTCTCATTGCAGGGGCAGGATGTCGCCATTTACGGAAAAACTAAACCCGTAGCCAGAAGTGTAGAAATCGTTAAAGCCTTAGAAACCTTGTGGCTAGAAGCAAAACCCATCACCGAGTCAGATATATTAGTGGTCTTCCACGCCCTCGATACTAATAAAATGGAAGAGTATCAGGGAATCCAAAAGGAAGTATTAGCCCGTACCCGTAGCGGTGAGTCCATTCGAGCTAAAACCTTTAAACAAAGGCAGTATGTCCAGACTATCCAAAAATATGATATTACCTTTGGCATTGGCCCTGCAGGTACAGGAAAAACATTTTTAGCGGCGGTGTTAGCCGTACAAGCACTTTTGAATGATGAGTGTGAGAGATTAATTTTAACTCGCCCTGCGGTGGAAGCGGGAGAAAAACTAGGTTTTTTACCGGGGGATTTACAACAAAAAGTTGACCCTTTTCTACGTCCTTTGTATGATGCTTTATATCAATTCATTGAACCTATAAAAATTCCTGACTTAATTGAGAAAGGAAAAATAGAAGTTGCCCCCATTGCCTATATGAGAGGTAGAACTTTAAGTAATGCTTTTGTTATCGTTGATGAGGCGCAGAATACCACCCCAGCCCAGTTGAAAATGGTGTTAACTCGTCTTGGTTTTGGTTCTAAAATGGTAGTGACGGGGGATATTACCCAAACTGATTTACCCAATCAACAGCAGTCGGGGTTAATTGTTGCTTCGAAAATTTTGCAGGGGGTGGAGGGTATTGGTTTTTGTAATCTTACCCAAGCTGATGTTATCCGTCATCCCTTGGTACAAAAAATTGTGGCTGCCTATGAAAGACATTTTTAAGGAGGGCTATGGGGAATCGAAATTGTTATTATCCTCGATGAGGGTGGCATCTACTTCTTGGGCATAATCTGGGTGATTGTCTTGGGAAAGGAGATTTTGACTAGAGGCTATTTTTTCGAGGGTGCGCAGGGCGATTTCCCTTACTTCTGGATCTGGATCGTTGTAAGCGGTTTGGGTTATGATAGGCTGAACTTGGGTTATTAATTCATATACCTTGGTAATGTCTCTGAGGGCATTTTTGCGCACGCTTCCATGGTCATCCTGTAGGGATAATATTAAGGCTTGATTGATGGGTTTAATGCTATTGAAGGCTATTTGAGAGATGGCTTCCAATATTAGTGTCTTTTCTTGAGAGTTACTATGGCTCATTATATCAAGAAGAGGGGCGATCGCCCTTGAATCGGCTTCTGACGCTAAATTCCAAATAATTTTACTTTTATTTTTGCCATCACTTTCTCCTAATTCTTTAATCAATTCTTGAGTTTTATCCGTCGGTTTTTCAATTTCTGGGTTAATTCTTTTGGCTAATGTTCCTTTATTTAGCGGTGTATTTGGTAGTAATTTATTATCTTCATTTTCTTCTAAAATATTCTGATTATTTAAAGATAATTGTTCAAGATTTCTTTCTGAAGTTGTTTTGATATTTTTTTTGTTGTCATTTAATATTTTCATCCCAATCACAATTAAAGTAATACTGATAATAATGATGAGAATAACTAAACAAATGGTGAGGATAAATAAAAGGCTATCCATATTCCAATTATTATTACTACTATTGTTAGCTAAAATGGTCTCAACATTATTAATTGCCCGTTGGGCATAACCATCTTCAGGGCGGTAAGAAAGAGCAGTTTTAAAGTAATCTAAAGCCTCTTCATATCGACGATTATTAGTAGCTTGATAACCTTTGTGCATATTTTCATCGTAGAGAATCGCCGCATCTTGACTGGTTACATTTTCTGTTTCCGAGGCGATCGCCTGTAAATCATTATTAGTCGTATAATTTTTATGAAGGGATAAACTGAGAAATACATTACAAAAAACTATTGACAACACTAAATTGAAAGCCCATTTTTTGTGTATCATATATGTCCTTTAATATGTTTATTCGATGAAATTAAAATAAGACAAGAAGGCAAAACAAGATAATAAGATTTTTTAATGTGGTAATACAAAATAATTTTTATTCATATCATAAATCAAGATTTCATCCTCAACAACCATAAATAAAGAATTACACTAGAAAAAGGAATTATAAAAAATTAGGACTTATATCCCGATTTTCCTGTAAACCCCAAGAAAAACAAGGTAACTACAATTTATTGTCAAGGTTATGATGGATAAAATTTTTCGCAAAAAAAGTACTTCCCCCTATACTATCCGTTGGCATCAACAAATAGCAGAAATTCCCCAATCAGCATGGGATGAAATGGCGATGCCCTTGGCAACTCCCTTTTTAGAATGGGAATGGTTACACAATTTGGAAACCTCTGGTAGTGTTAAACCTCAAACAGGTTGGCAACCTTGTCATTTAACGGTATGGCATGAACAAAAATTGGTAGCAGGGGCGCCTTTATACATCAAAGGGCATAGTTATGGAGAATTTGTTTTTGATCATCAATGGGCTGATTTAGCCTACCGATTAGGGATACAATATTATCCTAAACTTCTGGGCATGACTCCTTTTACCCCCGCTGTGGGTTATCGTTTTCTGGTGGCGGAGGATGAAAATGAAGAAGATATTACCGAAATGATGGTAAGTGCGATCGATCATTTTTGTGTTAAAAATAAATTATCAGGGTGCAACTTTCTTTTTGTTGATCCTCAATGGCAATCTATCATCGCAAAATTTGGCTTTTCTGCATGGATGCACCATGGTTATGTCTGGGGGAGTCAAGATTTTAATACCTTTGATGACTATTTAAAAATATTTAACTCCAATCAGCGTAAAAATATCAAAAGAGAAAGAAAATTAGTTCAAAAAGCAGGGTTAATCACTAAAAACCTTGTGGGAGAAGAAATACCTCATTATTTTTATCCTTATATCTACCAATTTTATAACAGTACCTGTAGCAAATTTTATGGGGGTAGTAAATATTTAACCAAACAATTTTTTGAACAACTTTATCCATCCTATAGTCATCGTCTCATGGTAGTGGCAGCTTTTGAAGAGGGCAACGAACATCAACCCGTGGGAATGTCTTTTTGTATCCGTAAGGGAGAAAACCTTTATGGGCGTTATTGGGGTAGTCTGGATGAATATGACTGTTTACACTTCGAGACTTGTTATTATAAACCCATTGAATGGGCTATTAGTCAAGGGATAAAAATGTATGACCCAGGGGCGGGGGGTAGCCATAAACGTCGTCGAGGTTTTCCTGCTAAGGCTAACTATAGTATGCACCGTTTTTATAATCAACGGATGAGTAGTATTTTAAGCCACTACATTGATGAAATTAATTTTGCTCAACAACAGGAAATTGATGCTATTAATAATGATTTACCTTTTAGTAAGAAGGAAATTAATTTTTCTATTGATTAATGTATAGCAATTCCCGTAAAATAAGCAGAGTTTTATCACATAAGGGGTTAAAACCTAATAATACTGAGTCCGTAAAAAATACGATACTAATAAAACGAATAATGGGTTTAAGTCCATTGCCAAAACAATAAATAAAAGTATATTTTCTCCATGGGACTTAGTATCAATAGAAAGTGCCTTTTATTTTTAAATGTGTTATTGAAAAAGGCTATATTTAATGGTGGGCTATGCCCACCCGAATAAAAATATGATTAGAGTGTTTTTAAAGCTCTAATATTTAGCATCATTTATGATGAGTGAATAGGAAAGTTTATGGGGTAGCAAATCTTTTTTGTAGTGATTCTACCCTAGCTTTAGCGACGGAGTTATTAGCATCAATGGTTAATACTTCTTTGTAGGTTTCTAATGCTTGGACTGTTAATTGTTTTTTCTCATATACGTTACCTAAGTTGTTAAGGGCGATCGCATATTGAGGATATAATTTAATAGCTTCTTTATAGTTACGAATAGCAATATCATATTGTTCTTGGGAAAAATGAGCAAAACCGAGGGCATTATAGATTAAGGCTTTGTTTTCCTCTCCAATTTTATCGGAGGCTTTGAGGGCTTTTTGTAATAATTGCACTGCTTGAACATAAAGTTTTTTGTCAAGATAAATACTAGCTAATTCGTAATATTCTTCGGCTGTTCCCCTCTCTTTTGTTAATTTTTTTTGTAGGCTGGAAAATCTATTTTCTACTTTTCTTGTTTTAATAATTTGTCTTAATAAAAGAACTGCAACAATGGTCAAAATTCCAAGTAAGATAGAAATATAAACTACTGGAAGATTCTCATTCATGGTAAAAGTTTGTTAATATATTTGTTTTTATTACTTTGATATATTATCACATTCAGACATTTTTATAATCCTGAGAATAAATGTGGGACTTTTGTTAATTTTAGGTAACAATATTAAGAAAGGTAAATAAAAAAATAGATTAATTTGATGGTGGATAATAAAATAAAAGTTGCAGTAATTGGAGATGTACATGATCAATGGAATGAAATAGATCATCAAATTCTCGACTTTTTGGGGGTTGATTTAGTTTTGTTGGTGGGGGATTTTGGCAATGAATCCATCGCCGTGGTGGAGCAGGTGGCGAGGTTAGAAATTCCGAAGGCAGTAATTTTAGGCAACCATGATGCTTGGTATAGCGCCACGGATTGGGGTAGAAAAAAAGCTCCTTACGATCATAGCAAAGAGGATAGGGTGCAACAACAGCTAGATTTATTAGGGGATGCCCATGTGGGTTACGGCAAAATTGATTTCCCTCATTTGGGATTATCTGTGGTGGGGAGTCGTCCTTTTAGTTGGGGTGGTTCAAAATGGAAGTGTAAGAATTTTTATGCTCAACGGTATGGGGTATCTAGTTTTGAGGATTCTAGTCAAAAAATCTTTGCTCAATGTCAAAAGACGACGGAATCTAATGTAATTTTTATCGGGCATAATGGCCCTTTTGGGTTGGGGGGGAATCCAGAGGATACTTGTGGGAAGGATTGGAATCCCATTGGGGGTGATTTTGGAGATCCTGATTTTCAAAGTGCGATCGCAAAGTGGCGCAGTGCGATCGCCCTTAATCCTCAACTAAACAAAACCATTAGCCTAGTTACCTTTGGACATATGCACCATCGCCTTAGACATACCAAAGAAAGATTAAGAACAATCATTAACCGAGATCAAGATAATACGATATATCTCAACGCCGCCTCAACCCCTCGTATCCAAGAATTTGATGGCATCAAAGCCCATAACTATTCCATTGTTACCTATGAAAAAAATCAAATTACCGATATATCCCTGCTGTGGGTGACAGAAAACCTCGACATTCTATCTAAAAACCCCTTGTTTACAGGTTTAACCAGTCTTAAAATACCCTAACCCTTGCCATCAAAATCCATTGACAACGGACAATGAACCATGAACAATGGATATAGTATAGAAAAATTTGATCATCCCACTACCTTTACATTACCTTTTTATAAATGAGCAGTATCTTTGGTGAATTATTTAGAATCTCTACCTTCGGAGAATCCCATGGGGGCGGAGTTGGCGTTGTCATTGATGGTTGCCCCCCCCGTATCGAGATTAGCGCCGAAGAAATTCAAGAGGATTTGAACCGCAGAAAACCCGGGCAAAGTAAAATTACCACCCCCCGTAAAGAATCGGACTTGTGCGAAATCGTCTCAGGGGTATTTGAAGGTAAAACCCTAGGTACTCCCATTGCTATTTTAGTCAGAAATAAAGATGCCAGATCCCAAGATTATGATGAAATGGCGGTAAAATATCGTCCTTCCCATGCTGATGCCACCTATGACGCAAAATACGGTATCCGTAATTGGCAGGGGGGGGGGCGCTCTTCCGCCCGGGAAACCATCGGTAGGGTAGCCGCAGGGGCGATCGCCAAGAAAATCCTCAAACAAGTAGCAGGGGTAGAAATCATCGCCTATGTTAAAAGCATCAAAGACATAGAAGCCACCAACATTAACCAAGATACCGTCACCCAAGAGCAAGTAGAAAGTAATATCGTCCGTTGCCCCGACAGCGTCACCGCTGAAAAAATGATCGACCTCATCGACCAAATTCGCAAAGAAAAAGACTCCCTCGGAGGTACCCTCGAATGTATCGTTAGAAACGTCCCCAGAGGACTAGGAGAGCCAGTATTTGATAAACTAGAAGCAGATCTTGCCAAAGCCATCATGTCATTACCCGCCACCAAAGGCTTTGAAATCGGTTCAGGATTTGCAGGTACCACCCTCACAGGAAGCCAACACAACGACGAATTTTACCTCGATGAAAATGGCACCCCTCGCACCACCACCAACCGCTCAGGGGGCATCCAAGGGGGCATCAGTAACGGCGAAAACATTGTTATCAGGGCGGCCTTCAAACCCACCGCCACCATCGGCAAAGAGCAAAAAACCGTCAGCAAAGAAGGGCAAGAAACCACCCTTGCCGCCAAAGGAAGACATGATCCCTGTGTACTACCCAGAGCAGTACCTATGGTAGAAGCCATGGTTGCCTTGGTATTGTGTGATCATCTTTTGCGTCACCATGCACAATGTAATTTAATTGAGAATTGATAATGAATAATGGATAATGAATTTTTTTATCCACGTCAATCAACTAAAATCAAATTATCTTCCCCCTTATTAAGGGGGGCTAGGGGGGAGCAAAATGAATCAACAAATAATCATCATCGGCGGAGGGGCAGCGGGATTTTTTGGAGCCATTAGTGCCGCCACCCATCAACCCCAAGCAAAAATTACTATCCTAGAAGCTAGTAAACAACTACTAGGGAAAGTAAAAATATCTGGGGGCGGTAGGTGTAACGTGACTCATCACTGTTTTAACCCCAGTCAATTAATTACTAACTATCCCCGTGGGGCAAAAGAATTAAGGGGTGCATTTTCCCGTTTTCAACCCCAAGACACCGTAAAATGGTTCACAGACAGAGGAGTTAAACTAAAAACCGAAGCCGATGGGCGAATGTTTCCCATCACCGATGACTCCCAAACCATTATTGATTGCCTTATAAATACCGCTAAATCATTGGGTATTAAAATTAAAACCCAAACCCCCGTAAAAAGCATTAATAAAATAGACAATAAATTTATTATCACCCTCAAATCAGGGGCAGAATTGGAAGCAGATAAAATCTTAATCGCCACAGGAAGTAATAAGTTAGGTTATCAATGGGCGCAGTCTTTAGGACATACTATAAAAACTCCT
Source organism: Cyanobacterium sp. (assembly GCF_054166785.1). Classification (NCBI taxonomy): domain Bacteria; kingdom Bacillati; phylum Cyanobacteriota; class Cyanophyceae; order Chroococcales; family Geminocystaceae; genus Cyanobacterium; species Cyanobacterium sp. Next base: position 43,104 of record NZ_JBSZCP010000040.1, on the reverse strand, counting down.
ACTCCTTCATTATTTACCTTTAAAATAAATGATCCTAGAATTAAAAATTTAGCAGGGATTAGCTCAGAAAATGTCCATATTCAATTGAAACAAAAACAAGGAAAAAAGTTAGAACAACAAGGACCTTTATTAATTACCCATTGGGGCATAAGTGGTCCTGCGGTACTAAAGTTATCGGCTTGGGGTGCAAGGGTATTATATGACCATAACTATAAAATGGAATTAATAATCAATTGGCTACCTGAAAAAAATATGGAGGTCATTAAAACTGAATTAAATCAACTTAAGATAGATAATCCTAAACAAAAAGTTATTAATTATAATGGTTATAAATTACCTAAAAGGCTATGGCAAAGTTTAGTAGATTATAGCTTATTGAATAATGATAAAATTTGGGCAGAAATTACAAAAAAAGAACTTGAAAAATTAGCCCTAGAATTAACAAAAGGGGTTTATAAAATAGAAGGAAAAGGAGTATTTAAAGATGAATTTGTTACCTGCGGTGGAGTTGCCCTCAAAGAAATTGACTTTAAAACCATGGGAAGTAAAAAGTGTGAAGGGCTTTATTTTGCAGGGGAAATATTAGACATTGATGGGGTTACAGGGGGTTTCAATTTTCAAAATGCTTGGACAACTGGTTGGCTATTCGGAAGGCAAGATTGATAAAGTGAAGTACAATTCCCCATTGCCCACCTAAATGATTAATATATTTTGATCTGAGAATCTAAGACACTATTTTTCTGAACCAACTTTCAAATCTATCTCCCCATACTTGCAAAGAGTATTCCCTTTCCACCACGATACGACAATCATAACGGTTAATGGTTGATAACTTCTCAATAGCTTCCACTAAGCCCTCTACACTATCAGGAGTTACTAAAAAGCCTGTCTTTCCATCTTCCACAATTTCCGATGGTCCTCCCCTAGCATAGGCAATTACAGGAACACCACAAGCCAAAGCCTCAATGGCAACATTCCCAAAAGCCTCTATCCACCGAGGAGTCATTAATAATCCTTGACATTGCCTTAATTCTTCTTGTAAATCTTGGGTAGATAAAAAACCTCGATAGTCGATGGGGGCATCAGGATATTGGGTGAGAATTTTTTGCCAGTATTGCTCATCTTGAATTTTACCAAAAATTAATAGGGGAACTTGAGTAATATTACTAGCTTTGACGGCATCTTCGAGGGCTTTTTCTGGGGCAATTCGTCCTAACCATGCCAGTTTTTTATCAAATTTTTCACTATATTTATACAAGGATAAATCTAAGCCACTGCCTAATATTTGGCACACTTCCCCAAAGGGAAAAGTATCGGCCTGAGACTTGGTATATACGCCAAAATTGTGGGGATATTGTTGGGCGATTTTATTCATTATCTCATCCAAACTATCGGATAAAGAACCCATGCTGATAAATTGGGCGATGGGGGTAGAGAAAAAAGGGGTTAGATAAAAAGGAAGCCAATCAAAGGCAAAGTTGACTATTAAATCGTAATCGGATTGTACTTTTCTGGCATATTCCCACATGTTAGCTAAAACGGAATTTTCAGGCATGATGGTAGGAATATTCCTTGATTGAGTCTGGGCTGGTATATGCACATTACCTTCTATTTCGATAATTTTGGCATTAGCAAAATAGGATTTTGTTGGGGCTATGGTGGTGATGTCATAACCTCTTTTTTGCATTTCTTGGATGAGGTTGTATAGGGTTAATTCGACTCCGCCCCCAATCCCTGAGCTTAAAGCACCGACAGGGGTTGACATGAATAACAGTTTGTGCATTTTAATTTTTTAAAAAATAACAGGGAGTTTTTGGTTTTTTTGCCTATGGGTTATTGTTACATCTTGAGAATTTTTAATCAATTGCCATGGTAATTAGCCGATTAAGCTATAAATTTTGAGAGTCAGGAAGCGTTAAAAGTTAATTAAATCTTGAAAAGTGGCATTAATGAGACAAAATATTGCAGAATGTTAAATAGGTAAACCAAAAGTTAACAATGATTCCGTGAACAACCAAATATTAGAAACAAAAATTAATAGACCAGAAGTCAGGAACGTGATCATAACTATTTCCAGCGTTATTTTGTTAACAATGGTAATAATTCTCTCATTTTGGTTGTTACCCTCAAAAAATCCTTACATAGTGGAAGTCTTATCTTATCAAGGTAATGCAGAAAGGGGTGAGGCAATTTTTAATGTCAATTGTGCTGGTTGCCATGGAGTACAAGGGGTGGGAAATGTGGGCCCTACTCTTACTCATGTTTCTAGGCGCAAGTCGGAGGAAAGCATTATTAATCAGGTGATTAGTGGACAAACTCCTCCCATGCCAAAATTTCAACCCTCAGCGGAGGAGATGGCGGATTTATTGGTCTATTTACGAGAGTTAAATTAATCGGAATATTATTCTTTAACAAGGGGCTTAAGCCCCTTGCCTATTTCCTGCCTCCATTGTCGCCACATATTCTTTTGTTTGTAAGTCTATGCCTGTGATGGCGGTACCCACAACTACGGCAAAGGCTCCTATTTCGAGGGCTTTTTTGGCTTCTTGGGGGGTTTTGATGCCTCCTTCACAAATGATGGGTTTATCGATGGTATTTACTAATTCTTTGAGAAAGTCGAAGTTAGGGGGTTTTTTATCGATGGTGTCTTCGGTATAGCCGTAAAGGGTTGTACCGATAAAGTCTGCCCCTGCTTGGCTAGAGGAGATCGCACTTTGAAGGGTATCAATATCAGCCATCACTAGACGACCTAAATTTGATTTAATTTTATGGATAATATCCGCCATGGTTTCTCCGTTAGGACGATTTCTGAGGGTGGCATCCACGGCAATAATATCTGCCCCCGCCTCACTCACTGCCACGGCATCTTCATATCTGGGGGTAATGTACACCGAAGAATTAAGCCCCATTTGTTTCCATAAACCGATAATAGGAATGTTAGGAGCTAGGTTACGCACTGCCCGAATATGGCTTGGACTATCGATTCTGACTCCTTTTGCCCCATTGTTGAGGGATGCAAGGGCGATCGCACCTATCATTTCAGGTTGATGTAAAGGAGAATCGCTAGGCGCTTGACAGGAAACAATTAAACTGGATTTTAAAACCTTCATGGGGAATGGGGAATGGGCAATAGTAATAATAGTTCTAATATTATATATTTACTGTAGTTTAATGATGTTGCATATCCAAAATGAACTGCACCTCAAAATTAATCGTCCATTATCCTTTGTTTATTGTCAATTGTTAAATTAAGCTACCATGGATAAGACATAACCATAATTTCCACAGAAATTATTAAGAAAATACAAAACGTATTATATTAGACCTCTGGTACCATGGAAGACTCTTTTACTCTGACTTTACTGATTATCATAACCGTATTTGCAGGGATAAGCTCTCAAGTATTGGGAGAATTTTTTAAAATACCCAGTATCGTTTTCCTGCTCATATTTGGAGTGCTATTAGGTAGAGACGGTTTAGGCATATTACAGCCAGAACTTTTGGGAGTAGGATTAGAAGTATTAGTCGCCCTTGCGGTCGCCATCATCCTGTTTGAAGGGGGCTTAAACCTAGAATTAAAACAACTAGATAAAGTATCAGGAAGTTTACGAAATCTTGTCACCATCGGTACTTTAATTACATTTATCCTCGGAGGTATGGCCGCCCACTGGTTAGCTGAATTTCCTTGGGAAATCGCCTTTTTATACGCATCCTTGGTGGTTGTAACAGGCCCCACGGTGGTTGGTCCATTATTAAAACAAGTAGCCGTAGATAAGCGTGTAGCTACCCTCCTAGAAGGGGAAGGAGTTTTAATTGATCCTGTGGGTGCGATCCTTGCCGTGGTAGTATTAGATACTATTCTTAATAGCTCTGCCTATTCCCTCGAAATTGTCACAGGGTTGTTATTCCGTCTAGGTATCGGAGCAATTATCGGTGGTGTGGGTGGTTGGTTATTGGGCTCATTTCAAAAAAACGCCAACTTTGTCCCCGAAGAATTAAAAAATTTGGTGGTTTTAGCAGGAGTATGGGGGATATTTGGACTATCCCAGATGATTATTAGCGAATCAGGATTAATGGCAACGGTGACGGCGGGGATTGTGGTGAGGGCTTCTGACATTCCCGAAGAAAGGTTATTATTACGCTTTAAAGGACAATTAACCGTATTATGTGTGTCGGTGTTATTTATCCTTTTGGCGGCGGATTTATCCATTGACAGTATCTTTGCTTTGGGATGGGGTAGTGTCTTTACAGTTTTGGTACTGATGTTCTTGGTTCGTCCCCTTAGTATTCTGATTTGTACGTGGAATAGTGACCTTAATTGGCGACAAAAGACTTTTTTAGCATGGATTGCCCCCCGAGGTATTGTGTCGGCTTCCGTGGCTTCTTTATTCTCGATTTTGTTAACCCAAAATGGCATTAACGGGGGAGACTCTATTAAGGGATTAGTTTTCCTTACCATTATGATGACGGTTTTTGCCCAAGGTTTGAGCGCTGGGGGGGTAGCAAGTTTACTAAAAATAAAATCTAACTGTGCAGGGGGGGCGGTGATTGTTGGTTGTAATCAATTGGGGCGTTTAATTGGGCGTATTTATCAAAATGAAGGGGAATCGGTGGTTTTAATTGATACGGATAAGGATGCCTGTGAGAAGGCTAAACAGGATAATTTACCTGTGTTTGAGAGTAGCGGATTAGATCCTCAAGTGATGGAAAAGGCTGATATTACGTCCGTAGGGACTTTAGTTGCCCTTACAAATAATGGGGATGTTAATTTAATGATTGCACAAAGGGCGATCGAGGAGTTTGCACCGCCGAAGGTGTTGGCCGTTTTTCCGAAGCAAAATGATAATAATGTGAAGGCTAATAAGCAAAAAATTAATCAACCTTTTATTAATGAGTTACCTGTAAAAGTTTGGAATCAATATCTTCAGGATGGCTTATTTCGGCTTGGTAAAACGGTGATTCGGGGTAAGGGGGAGGCTATCGATTTTCAGCAGGTACATATTCAAGCGTTGATTTCTTCGGGGGAAATGTTACCTCTATTGATGCGCCGTGATGGTAAATTGGATATTATTCAGGCTAATGAAGAATGGAAGTTAGGGGATGAAATTATTTATCTTCTTCATGATCCTCGTCCACAGTTATTAAAACGTTTATCGGGAATTAGTGCTTCTTCTCGTCTCAATTTGGAGAAATTGCCCAAGGTTGAGGAGATTCCTTTATCGGTGAATATCAAACAAGCCTAGTTAGATAAGAATTGATAATTGATAGTTGAGAATTGATAATGGGTAAGCAGTAATGGGCAAGGGGCTTAAGCCCCTTGTTAAAGGAAGGTTTCAGGGTTTGTGTATTTCTACTAATTTTAATTTTTTTTATGGCAATTAGAGCAAAAAAACAGTTTGGACAGCATTGGTTAACCAGTGAAACGGCTTTAAATAATATTATTCGCACCGCTCAATTAAGTAAGGGCGATCGCATTTTAGAAATAGGACCAGGCACAGGGGTTTTAACTAAAAGAATGTTACCCTATGTGGACAAGTTATTGGCCATTGAAATTGACCGAGATTTATGTAAATTATTAATTAAAGAACACGGCGAAAAGGATAATTTTTTATTATTGGAAGGAGATTTTTTAGAGTTAAATATTCCTAGTATTTTAACTAATTTTCCCGATTTTAGTAATTACAATAAAGTGGTAGCAAATATTCCTTATAATATTACAGGTCCTATCATTGAAAAGCTCCTCGGTACTATTAGCAGCCCTAATCCTAACCCTTTGGAGTCCATCGTTTTACTAATTCAAAAGGAAGTGGGCGATCGCCTTGTAGCCGTTCCTAATAACAAAATTTATGGAGCATTATCCCTAAAAGTACAATATTTAGCACACTGCGAAATTGTGTGTGATGTACCTGCAAAAGATTTTCGTCCTCGCCCTAATGTTGATTCGGTAGTGGTGAAAATTACCCCTAGAAAATTAGACAAAGAAGCTAATAATCCTAAGTTTTTAGAAACTATTATTAAGCTAGGTTTTGCTAGTAGAAGAAAAATGCTTAAAAATAATTTAAAATCAATTATTGATAATGATAAATTAGAAGAGGTTTTAACAAAATTAAACTTAAATACCCTAGCAAGGGCAGAAAATTTAAGTCTTTCTGATTGGATTTTATTAAGTGATGAATTAGAAAAAATTTAAGTAGGGTGCACTGAAAAATAAAGCCATAAGGCAAGGGGTTTAAACCCCTGATTAAACTAACTAAAGTTTTTTTAGCCCAATGCGTTTAAGTTTTTGATTAACTTCTAACACCCTAACTCTGACAACTTCCCCCACCTTCACAACTTCGTTAGTATCCTCAATAAACCTATCTGCTAATTGGGAAATGTGAATTAGCCCATCCTGATGTACCCCAACATCCACAAAAGCACCAAAATTGACTACGTTAGTAACAACCCCCTCTAACTCCATACCCTCTTGTAGGTCACTAATTTCGTTGATACCCTCCCTAAAAGTAGCATAGCGAAACTCTGCACGGGGATCTCTACCCGGTTTTTCTAATTCTTGCTTAATGTCTTCTAGGGTAGGTAAACCAACGGTATCGGTGACATATTTTCGTAAATCTAACTGGGGAATATAAGCACTAAATTTATTAATTTGGGTTAGGGGGATGTTAATGTCTTGGGCAATGGCTTCGACTATGGGATAACTTTCGGGATGGACGGCGGTATTATCTAAAGGATTTTTTCCTCCCTGAATTTTGAGGAAACCTGCACATAATTCATAGGTTTTTGCCCCTAGTTTTTTCACTTTGAGCAATTCTTTTCGGCTTTTAAATGCCCCATGCTCGTTGCGATAATTAACGATATTGTTGGCAATGGTGGGGTTAATGCCTGAGACGAAGGTGAGTAATTCTTGGGAAGCGGTGTTTAAATCTACTCCCACATAGTTAACGCAACTTTCTACGGTTTCTTCTAGTTTTTTCTTGAGCAGTTTTTGGTCAACGTCATGTTGATATTGTCCTACTCCGATGGATTTGGGGTCAATTTTTACTAATTCGGCTAAAGGGTCTTGTAATCTCCTACCGATGCTAATGGCACCCCGTACGGTAATGTCCAAATCTGGAAATTCTGATATGGCTATGTCACTGGCAGAATAGATGGAAGCCCCAGATTCGTTGACCATTACCTTAATGGGTTTAGGGTTTAAAGGGGCGATCGCCTCGGCGATAAATTGCTCGGTTTCTCTCCCTGCTGTGCCATTTCCAATGGCAATCAATTCTATGCTATATTTTTTTATAAGATTTTGAATTGTATTAGTGGAAGTCTGTCTTTTTTGCTCCCCTGTGTGGGGAAATATGGCTTGATAGTCCAAAAATTGTCCTGTTTCCGAGAGAATAGCTACTTTACAACCCGTACGAAATCCGGGGTCAATGGCCATGGTGGGTTTCATACCTGCGGGGGCAGATAAGAGTAATTCCCGTAAATTCGCTTCAAAGGTTTTGATGGATTCACCGTCAGCCCATGCTTTTTTTTCTGCCCTTACTTCCCTTAATAAAGCTGGTTTCATGAGGCGGTTAAAACTATCTTTGATGGTATCTTGATAAAAGTTTTTTAGGCTTTTGTCTTTAGTTTTGATGATTTTTGATTCTAAATAATGAAGACTTTTTTCTTCATCAAAAGTAATATCTACATTTAATATTTTTTCGTTTTCGCCCCTAAATAAGGCAAGAATATTATGGGGGGCAATTTTAGTTAGTTTTCCTTGAAAGTTACGGTACATTTCATATTTAGTTGTACCTTCTTCATAATCTTTTTTTACGCTAGATGTAAACCAACCATCCTTTAAAATAAACTCCCTCAAGTAAGCTCTTAAATTAGCTTTTTCTCCTATTTCTTCAGCTAGTATATCCCCAGCCCCAGCGATAGCTTCTTCGATGGTTTTTACTTCGTCATTTAGATATTTTTGGGCTTCTTTTTCTAGGGCAAAATTATTTGTTTGGGGTTGATTCTTAGCTTTGATTAATTCGGCAAGGGGGGTTAATCCTTTTTCCTTTGCCATGGTGGCACGGGTACGCCGTTTAGTCTTGAAAGGTAAATAAAGGTCTTCAAGTTCATTTTTTTGTAAACAGGCGGTGATTTGGGCTTTTAAGGGGTCACTGAGTTGATTTTTAAGGGCGATCGCCTCTAGGATAACTTGCTTACGATTTTCTAATTCTTGTAAATAGTTAAAACGTTCTTCAATATTCCTTAATTCTATTTCATTAAGGGATTCTGTCACTTCTTTACGATAACGGGCGATAAAGGGAATTGTTGCTCCTTCTGAAAATAGGTTTAAGGCACTATTTACCTGGTCAATTTTTAGGGATAATTCTTGGGCGATGACTTGAAGAATATTGATCATTTAATTTTTATAAATTTAGAGCTAATGAAATGGTGTTTCGTTATGTATGGCCTTTAATTCTTGTGCATAAGCATCTAAATGCTCATCGTTACTATTTTTACGATTGATTTTTAGTTTTCCTTTTACTTTAGTTGCTGGTAAACTTTGTAAATCTCGAAATGCTTTAGATATTTTTTTCGCCATGGTGAATTTCCTGTACTCAATAAATAAAAATATCAATTATAAATTTACTCTAAGTTTTCTAACTTAATGCGAGGATCAACAAATTTTAACAATAAATCAGCCATTAAATTACCGATAATTAACATAGTTGCCCCCATGATTAAACTTGCCATAACTAAATATAAATCCTGAGCCTGTACCGCTTGTAAAATTAGCCTACCCAATCCAGGCCAATTAAAGAAAAACTCGGCGATGAATGCACCACCTAACAAACTAGCAAATTCAAATCCTAATAGAGTGATGAGAGGGTTAATGGCGTTACGCAAAGCATGAACATACAATACTCGATTTTCAGGAAGTCCTTTTGCCCTTGCGGTTTGAATATAATCTTGGCGCAGTACATCTAAAAGTTGCCCTCGGGTTAATCGTTGTAACCCTGCAAAACTGGTAATACTTAGGGCGATGGTGGGTAATATCATATGCCAACCAATATCCAGAATTTTACCGAAAAAGGATAGTTGGTTATGGTTTACACTTGTCATGCCTCCCACGGGAAATAAGGGGGATAAATTTTGAGCTACCACCAATAAAATTAGGGCGGTGATAAAGCTAGGAAATCCTTGTCCAAAATAGCTCATTACCCTTAGGGTTTTGTCGATGGGTTTATTTTGATTAACAGCGCTGATTATGCCGAGGGGAAGGGCGATCGCCCATGTTACAATAATTGATGAAATGGCTAATAATAAAGTAGCGGGAATACGCTCAAGAATAAGAGAAGAAACCGAGCGAGAATAAACAAAACTTTCACCAAAATCGAATCTAGTAATTACTTGCCGAAACCACAATAAATACTGCTGTAGAGGGGGTTTATCTAACCCAAAACGGGTTTGTAACTCGTCGATGGTTTCAGGGGAAATTGTCGGATTTTGTCGTAAGTTATCAAGATAATCTCCCGGGGCTAGTTGGATGATGATGAAACTAAGCATGGAAGCTAACAAAAGAGTTAGTAACCCTTGGGATAGTCTCTTAATAACATAGATGACGTTTTCATTAAAGAAAAAACTTTTCACAGATATATGCTGAGGGATTTGTCGTGTCAGTTAATCCCATCAACATTAACATTTTTTCATTATGATAGGCAACTAAACTTGGGCTTAGACACATTTTATAGGTTATAAATAAATTGAAACAATGTACTACATAAAATAGTTAAAGTAGGTTGACGGTTTTAGGAAAAAATTAATTTCTGTTGACAATATAAATAAGGCGAGAAACCTAATAGAATTTTTATTAAGAAAGATATTCACTTAAGTATATTTTAGTTACAATGATGATGAGAAAAAATATTACCATAACAACCTTTTAAAAATATGAGGGGTTGATGACGATTTATTAATAATATATTTAAAGATGGCACTAATAAAAAGTAAACGAACTTTCTTCGATGAACGAACGATTTCTTATCTTATACTAGGATTTTTATGTTTACTATATCTCCCCTTAATATGGCATTGGTATGATGGTTGGTTAAATAAAACCATTAGTATTGAACATGAATATTTTAGCCATGGGGTTATTGGTATTCCCTTTGCATTTTATTTATGTTGGTTAGATAGGAAGAAATGGCAAAAATTACCTGATTTATTCCATCCATTGGGTTTTTTTCCCCTGAGCATTGGTGGCATTTTTTATCTCTCAGGAGTGCCAGAATTTGTTAATCTTTCATTTCCTCTTATTTTGTTAGGAGTATGTTACTTTTTGAAAGGAAAAGCAGGGTTAAAGTTGTTTTGGTTTCCTTTTGTGTTGATTATTTTGGCTACCCCTAACTCCATTCCTTATCTCATCACCCCTTATACCCTATGGCTACAAAGATTTATTGCTACCCTTTCGGGATTTTTACTGTTTCACCTTGGTTTTGATGTGGCTGTTAATGGTATTTACATTTCAGTTAATGGTCGTTTGGTGGAAGTAGCACCCTATTGTGCTGGGCTAAAGATGCTTTTTACCAGCTTATATGTTTCTCTTATCTTACTATATTGGCGAGATGTTCTGGGCGATCGCCCTCGCTCCCTATGTTTATTAGTGGGTGCAGTATTTATTAGTGTAATGGGTAACGTATTTCGCAACGCAATCCTAGCATTTTTCCATGGGGCAAGACAGGATTCTTTGTTTGTTTGGTTTCATGATAGTTGGGGGGGTAGTGTTTATTCTGCAGGTATGTTAATGGTTATTTTTGCCCTACTTCTATGGATTGAAAAAGTGGATTTTTCCCCTAAATTAGAAGATAAATCAGAACAATTAAACTCTGATGATGATGAATTTAATTTTAATTTTTAATTAGTAGTTAATATTAAATAATTATAGGCTTTAATAATAAATACTTTTAGGATAAGATAAAGCATAAAATGCCCAATAAAAAAAAAGATAAATATTCTTATTTAGGTTTAATAATAATATTGATATTGTTAATTGCCATAGGAGTTATACCCGGTTATTTAGGAGGAGGTAACTGGAGTTGGAGCAATGAAAATGAACCTAGTAATATGGGCTTAATTAGGAACTTAAGGAATGAATCTATTTCCCTAGAAGGTTGGGAAACCTTAGAAAGACATAGGGTAAGGTTAAGTGGGAAAAATTGGATTTGGGAAATCATGGAAAAAGATCAACAAAGAATTAGTTTATTAATACAACCTCAGCCATACTATAAAGATAAACCTAGTGTAGAATGGACTGATTTACAGGGCTTAAATGTGAATGGTTCTTTTTGTCTTCAAGAAATATCTGAAAGATTATCCCTAGCACCACAGGAGTTAAATATTGACTCCTCTGCTGAAAATATCGGTCAATTAATTAATCAAAAAGATGTTAATAGAGATGTTTTAAATACTATTTTAGAATCTTTGCCATCCATATGTAACCGAGCTTTTACAGTGCAAAATATAGATAATCAAGAAGTAATAATTCCCCTAGTAGATCCTCAAGATTGGTCAACAGATTCTCCACAAACCCTGACCTTCAATACGGAAGATAATCTGGCTATTACAACCCTATTTCAAAGGGGGTGGAATCAAAATACTACCGTAGCAATGATGAATTGGTACACATGGAAAGATGGGGGACATCATAAGCCCTATCGTTGGTTTTTACGGGATCTTAAAAGTCAAATTCAGGGCGATCGCACTGGGTGGGTAGCCATTAGTTTAAGACTACATATAGACCCCTTAGAAGAGATAAAACCAAGACAAGAAGAAATAAAAACCATAGCAAAACAAATACAAACAGCAATTATGGAAAAAATTAGGTAAAGTTAAGCAAACCCAAAAAATTAATATTAAGCAAAAGAATTGATAACCAACTTTATGGTAACTATTAAAACCGCTATAATCTGAAGCATAAAAAATTATTTGAAATCACCAATGACTAAGACATTTCAACCCCTGAAACTATTACTATTCCAATCCCTCTGCCTTATGCTTATCCCCCCACAAATAGCATGGTCACAAAATAATTTAACCCTTCAAACCAACGAACCTTCAAACTTTCCCTCCGTACCTAGGGGTTATGAACCAAGACCTTTCGATCAAGGAGGAAATACACAACAATTAAACGATTATCGTCTCGATTTTGGGGACTCCGTCAGCGTATCCGTGGCAAGATTTCCCGAATTTGACTTTTCAGGAACCCTAGACGCTCAAGGAAACATCGTTATCCCAATCCTAGGTCGCATTTCTGCCCGAGGTTTAACCGTCGAAGAGTTGGAAAATAAAATTAGTTTTGAACTAGGAAATCGGTTCTTGCGACAACGCCCCCAAGTTTTAGCGGTACTAACAGGGCAACGCCCCTTTAACCTAACGGTCATCGGTGAAGTGACTAGACCAGGATTCTATACCGTCAGTGATGGAGTTCTCATGAGTTCTCTTCTTACCTTAGCAGGAGGTACCACCAATCAAGCCGATATTCGCTCTATCATAGTACGTCGTCGTCTGGCTGATGATACCCTTGTAGAACAAAAAATAGACCTTTATCGACCCCTTATCGAGGGAACAGGAGAGCCTCGTATTCGCCTCCAACCCGGTGATACCATCGTAGTTTCAGCCCTTGAACCAGGACAAGATCAAGGATATGACAGGGCGCTGATTGCTCGGAGTAATATTCCCCAAGAGCTAATTAGAGTTAGGGTAGTTGCTCCCACCGGTGCGGCAGGAGTGACCCTCAGAAATATAAATATCCCGAACGGTAGTAGCTTCCTCGATGCGGTAGCACTGTTACCAGAGTTTATTCCCCTAGTTACCAACAATGAAGTAACCTTAATGCGTTTTGACCCAGAATTAGGTCGAGTAGTTACTCAATCTCTCAATGTTCGTGAAACTATACAAAGAGGTGATACCACTCAGAATCTGCCTTTACGGGAAGACGATGTTATCGTGGTGAGCCGTACTGTCTTAGGACGGATTTTGGGCGGTATCCGAGTTATTACCCAACCCATCAGAGACATTTTAGGTTTTACCAACTTCATTCAAGGTACCATCGATGGCAGTCTGTTTGATAATAATCGTAATAATTTCCGCTTTTAAAATAAATTAAATTTATAGAATAGTTACAACTTGTTATGGCTCCTCCTATTGTTACTCGTTTCTTTATTTCCCTTAATGAACATAAATGGCTAGGTCTGGTGGTTTTTGCCCTAATTACTGGGGGTTCTTTTCTTTTTACCCTCGTTCCTGAACCAGAAAGACAAGAAGATAAAATTCTCGCCTTTGGTCGTTTATCGGTAAATAGTCCTGTGGCTACTTTTACCTCCGCCGGGGAAAGTGTTAGCAGTCAAGGTCGATTAACTAATATCCGAGATCTTATTTCCCAACAGGTCATAGAAAATATCGCTAATCGTGTTGACTTTAATTTAAGACAAACAGAAAGAGCTGTTGCTGATTTAATTTTGAGTTTACCAGAGGAAGAAGAAGGTCAAGGAAGAAGAAATAATGATAATAGAGTCCGTTTAATCACGTTTCGATATGACGGAGGGGCAACACCAGAACAATCCAGAGATGTTTTACAGGCATTTCTCGAAGAGGTTGTTAATGAAAGCTATCGTGTCAACACCGTAAGACTGCAAGATAGGATTAATGATTTACAAAGAAGACTAGCGAATGTTCAAGAGGATGTAAAGCAAGCGGAACAAAATTACTATAATTATATTTCCAATGAGGGGGCTTTACTTTTATCGATTCAAGACGGCAGTTTATTTGGTGGCATTACCAGTTCTGAACAACAAAAAAGACAATTGGATGTGTTGTTATCTGGCATTGATGCGGAAATACAAACATTACAACAACAATTACAGTTAACCCCAGAGGAGGCCTATGTGTCTTCTGCCCTGAGTGCAGATCCTATTATTGCCAATTTAAGGGCGTTAATTTTACAAAATGATTTGGAATTACAAAGACTACAAAGGGATCTAAGGGAAGATCATCCTACCATGGTGGAGTTGAGGGAACAAAAAGCTCTCAATCAGAGGTTGATAGAAGAAAGAGGACGGGAGGTAATTGGCACAGATAGAGTGTTTCAGCCCATCAGGGGTAGTGTACGAGATGCGAGTAATTTAGATCAAACTAGGGCGCAGTTGGCGGCGAGATTAATAAATTTACAAGGACAAAGAAATGCTGTGGCGGGGCAATTGGCGGCGGTGGAGGAGGTTCAAAATACCTTACGCCAAGAGTATGAGCAGTTTCCCGAAAGACAAACCCAACAAACTTCTTTAATTCAAAAGGTTCAAGCCCAGAGGGTTCTTTATGAGACTATTTTTGCGGCATTGGTGGATGCTCAGTCGGCAGAAGCCGAAGCCGATAGTAGTTTTACTATTGTACAACCTGCTTTTTTGATTCGTGAACCTAGCCCTGCGGTGCCTCCCGGTGCTAGTCCTATTTTAATTGTGGGCATTGGGGTCGTAATTGGTTTTGCCTCAGCTATGGGAATAATTTTCCTCTTTGCTACCCTTGATGAAAGATTACATACTCCAAAAGAGCTACAGGACTTTTTTATGGAACGGGATGTACCGTTATTGGCGGAGTTACCTATGGTGGTTAATCCTGAGCCTTTCCGTAAGGCTATGCCGATTATCTTTGAATCAGATTCCCCTTATTCTCGGTTTTATGAGCGTCTTCGCAGTAATATTCGCCGTTTAGGGGGTGATAATACTAAGGTAGTGCTTGTTTCTAGTGTTATTGCTAATGAGGGGCGCACGGTGACGGCTTATAATTTGGCGATCGCCTCGGCTAATGCGGGAAAACGTACTTTATTAGTTGAATTAGATTTACGGGATAAAAACCCTGGTTCTCGCAAATATTTCCAATTACAACCAGATCCTGCCCTCAGTAGTAATCCCATTAGTTACTATGATTTTCAAGGGGCTAGGGGGGGAGATCTTAATTCGTTAATTCAAAGGGTAATAGAAATTCCTAATTTTTCCATTGTTCCTAGTCCGGGGATACAGAAACAAGCCCCTGCCATTTTGGAGTCTTCGGAAATTAAGGCTTTTTTACGCTATGTGCGATCGCAATATGATTTTGTCGTAATAGATAGTCCATCCTTATCTAGTTGTAATGATGCTTTACTATTAGAGCCCTTTGTGGATGGAATTATTTTAGTAACCCACCCGGGTAAAAGTCTTCGTAATCTCCTTGGGACTACCATTGATGATTTTATCGAGGAAGAGCTACCCCTTATCGGCGCTGTTATCAATAATGTCAATTTTAACAGTCAAACTCTCCAGCAACAGGATGATGACGAATCTAGTTTTTTAATTATTAATGATGATGAAGATAATTCATCCTTTTTTGGTAATGCTGAGGAGGATGAGTATAGCAGACAATAAAATATGCTTAATACTTAATCCTCAACCGCTAGGATACAAATTAGTCTTGAGTGTTTTTGCCAAATTTCATTTTGCCCCAAGTTAGTTTTTGTTGCAGTGCCTTCACATCTCCTTTTTGAGCAGTTTTTTTTACATCTCGAATATATTCCGCATTGGCGATCGCCTCTTCTGGGGAACGGGAGCTAGTCTGAAAACACTTTTCAAGGGCTTGATAAATTCCCACCCGACGAACCCTAGTCAAATACTGTCTTTCGGTGTCTAATAAACGAGTCATCAATTCTAGGTGCATGGTATCTCCTTCACATAATTCCTCGAGGGTTTGCCATTCTTCCGAACCCAATAGGGAATTGCCTGCCCCAATGCGAGGATCCTTAAATTCTTCCCCTGTTACTTCTTGATAAATACGGGGTAAACTATCGTCAAATTCATGTTTTTCCTCCAGCCAAATTCTGCGAATCTCGCTCAACTCAGCAATGGAGATTAGGTCTAAGTTCTGAAACTCTGGGGGGGCATTCTTCCTAATGCTCATCTGGGCTTCTAATACCTTGGTTAACCAATATTCTCGCCACTGCTTCAGATATGGGCCGGGGATATTATGCACGGTGGTTTCCCCATCCACATTACGCTCAAAAAGCTCTACTTTTCCATAAATGCGCCGAAAATCTCTTTTATCTCGATCATCCCTAATATCTAACTCATTTCTTAGGTCTAATAAAGGTTGTAACCATTCTTTTTCTTCATCATTTTGAATCATGGCTTCCATGGATTTATCTTTACTCACCATGGTACATACCCAACAACCAAAACGAGAATCTCCACAACTAGGGGTTGAGGTATCCACCACCAAAGGACATTCATTGTCTGCCGTAGCTCCTTGGTACATGGTAAACAAATCTTGATTATCCCCTCCCCAAGGGTTTTGCCATTGTAGTAAATACATCCACACCTCATCGGTGCGCCAATCTTCGATGGGGGTATAAATATAAGAGTTAGGTAAACGGGAGTTAATATTTAATCTGGCTCTAAACCTACCTTTTTCATGTTTTTCCATGGTTTTTTTTCGGGTAGCACTTTCGGCTTTACGGGTACCTAGCACCAAAATTACTTCCCCATTGGCTCGAATGGTTTCACGGATAAATTGATTGGCTGGTTGAATTTTCATGCGTTCAGTACACCAGCGAAAGCCCTGACGGGGGGCAGGATAACCTTTGCCCATCAGACATACCCAAAAGGTATCTTTGGTGGCGGGGTGGGTAAGATGAGCCATGAAAGGCATATTTTGCTCTTGGGCAGATTGATTAATTTTGTCAATACAACCCCTTACCCAGTGGGAGACGATGGGATTTTCCACAAAGGTATCGTTAGTGATAACATGAACTGTTTTTTTTCTCTGGGGGGCAGGCAAAAGGGCGATCGCCCTCCAGATTAGTTGTAAAATGCAGGAACTATCTTTACCGCCACTGTATCCAATAATCCAGGGTACTTGATCTTGACAATACAATTCTTGAATTTCTGCGGTTAGTAGGTCTATATCGGCTACTAATTCATCAATGGTGCGGGGTGGAAAAAGGGGAATTTGGTTGTTAGTAGTCATTTCCATAAACAGAAAGTCAACGATGTTATATATGGTACAAAATAGAAGAAAGGTTAAAATTATTTTTTTATAACTTTTATCTTGAAAATAATTTGTTATTATAATCTTGTAAATAAACTTTTTATCTTTATCTTTTGTCTATAGATATACATGCCTAAAATGTCCATTTATATTATAGCTCAATGCTAAAAAATAAATCAAAATCTATTAATAATGTTAATAAAAATAGACATATTCCTTTGAAAAAAAGAAAAAAAATATCGCCCATTAAGCATTATTATCAATATTTTATTAGGCGTATTTTGAGCTTAAAAGAACAACCCAAAGCGATTGCCCGTGGTTTTGCCATCGGTGTTTTTACGGGTAGTTTTCCTTTTTTTGGGTTACAAATGATCGTAGCTTTATTACTAGCTATCATATTCCGTGCCAACAAAGTAACCGCCATGATGGGGACTTGGATCAGTAATCCTTTTACCTATGTCCCTATCTTTTTATTTAACTATAAAATCGGCTCATTTATTCTCGAAAAAATTTTCAATTTTCAAGTCAATCACTTAGATGAATTTAACTCAGAGTCTTGGCAAAACTTAGCGGACTCGGGAGCCGAAATCACCATTGTTCTTTTGATTGGTTCTTTTTGTTTGGGTTTAACCTTATCCATCATTGCCTATTATTTTATTTTAACTATTATTAAAAAGCAAAATAAAACTTTACATAAAACCTCTTGGAAAAAAGAGGATAAATGTTAATATTAAAGTATAGTAAATTGAGGTTAGTGCCATGGGTGAAAAAAAGATTGAAAAACTATATAACCTCCAAAAAAGAGCTAATAAAAATCTTTTTATTACAGGATTTTTAACTTTTATCTTCTCTCCCTTCGGCTATCTATACACTAACCGTTACTGGGGTGCTGCCATCACTTTTATTATTTTCTTTGCCATGGTGGAAGAGCCTGATTTTGAAGAAGTTTGGGGCGTAATTGCCGTGGGTGGTACCATTGAAAATATTATTTCCGTACGTCATGCTAGGGATAAATTGGCGATCGCCCAGGGAAATCCAGAAAATAACTCTCTACCTTTCCAACCCATAGCCACCCCCATACAAAACCAACAACCCGCCATCCCCCCCACCGTAAATCAGCCCAAAAGTTTAGAACTCCAAATCCTCAAAGCCATCAAAGAGCAAGGAGAAATGACCGTTTCTGATGTGGTTATCACCACGGAATTAAGCCCAGCCATCGTCAAAGAAACATTACTAAAACTAGAAACAGAGCAGTTAATTTATGGGTACAATAGACACAGTGACGGCGCCGTAGTTTATAAAAACATCTAAGATAACTCCATGAATCTTGCCAACCTTTCCTCTCCCGAATCCAATGCAGTGGTTAATAAAATTAAACTACTGAGTTTTCCCATTGGCAAATTAAATGCAGGTTTTCATATTGATGTGGTGCAAAAAGTAGTCAACTTTTCCATGGTGTACGGGAGTGGCTTAAATCAATATGGTATGGCAACCATCGAGGGGGAAGAAATCACCGTCATCGACTTACACAAAAAATTTTTTAATACCCCCACAACTTTTGAGGGAGAAGACAAGAAATATTTACTCCTAGTGGAGAATAGTACGGGAGAAAGGTTCGGCATCATCGTAACCAACACTCCTAGTCTTTATGACATTGCCATGAAGGATATAAGGGCTTTACCCCCATCCTACCGTCAGGCGGACACCTTCAAAATAGCTTCCCACATAACAATGATCAAGGAAGAAGAGGAAGTAATTACTATTTTCATTTTAGACCCGGATGAATTAATTACTCCCACCCATAGTAAAAAATAAAAAACCCTCCTCTTATGATGAGAAGGGCTTTAATCAAGAAAAGCAAAACTACTTACTTTCTTCTTCGGTTTTAGTCTCTTTAGGTTGATTACCAGAGAGCATACCGTATTTACGTAAGAAACGATCCACACGTCCTTCTGCGTCAATAATTTTCTGGGTTCCAGTGTAAAAAGGATGATTTCCAGACCAAACCTCAACGTTAATTTCAGGCTTGGTAGAACCAATGTGCATAACTACTTCACCGTTACAAATTACTTTGGCATCGGGGTACCATTCGGGATGAATTCCAGCTTTAGGCATTATTTTCTCCTAACTATAGTTGACAAATGAATAATTGAAATGGACAAAAGTATTAAAATGGGGCTTAAGTACAATTTGATTAACTAACTTGCTAATACACCAGTACCTAAAACCTCCGTAAATAATATTAACGTTTAGAGAACTGAGGAGCTTTACGGGCTTTACGTAAACCGTATTTTTTACGCTCTTTGGCTCGGGGGTCACGGGTTAAATAACCTTCGCTTTTGAGGGGTTGACGGTTTTCAGGATCTAATTCACATAATGCTCTAGCTACCCCTAGTTTAACGGCATCGGATTGACCAGTTAGTCCGCCACCATGGGCATTTACTAAAATGTCATACTCATTTTCTAAACCAAGGGTTTCGAGGGGAGCTTTAACCGCTTGAATATAACTTTGAATTTGTTGGAAATAGTCGGTCCCTGTTTTACCGTTAACGGTGACAGCACCAGAGCCTGGGATTAGGCGAACACGGGCAACGGACGCTTTACGGCGACCTGTTCCTAAGTAAACTACTTTATCAGACATGGTTATTTACCTCCTGCGGGAATGGTTTGGATGTTTAATACTTCGGGCTGTTGTGCCTGATGGGGGTGGTTAGGACCGGTATAAACTTTGAGTTTAGTAAAGAGGCTACGTCCTAAGCTGTTTTTAGGTAACATTCCTTTGACAGCAACTTCGATGATTCTTTCGGGAATACGGTTTTGTAATTTCTCGAAGGTTTCGGTTTTCATACCACCGGGGCGGCCGGAGTGACGACGGTATAGTTTTTGAGAACTTTTGTTGCCTGTAACTACTACTTTTTCAGCGTTGACGACGATAACGAAGTCTCCAGTATCTAAGTGGGGGGTAAAGTTGGGATTATTTTTTCCTCTTAAAACGTTAGCAATTTCGGTGGCTAAACGTCCAAGACGTTGATTTTCAGCATCGACAACGAACCACTTCTGATCGATGTCTTCTATTTTGGGTACTGTTGTTTTATTCATTTTATTTGATGGTCAATTTTAACTAAAAGTAAAAATAGGTTGACTGTTATACCATACTGATTCAGGGATGGGAAATTCTGGATAATGAACTCTTAAAAAGCATAGTCCTTTGGCTGGGGCTGAATATTTGACGAGATCTCGACGTTTATTTACCCATATATCTTTGAATTCTAAGGGCGATCGCACCTCGGCTCCTACTTCTACCAACAATCCCACCAGTAAACGTACCATACCATACAAAAAACCACTGGCTTGAATTTCAATATGAATCAAGTCTTGGACTCTTTGGCAGGATACCTCTTGCATTTCTAAGAAAGAATGGGGACGGGGAGAACCAGCACGGCGAAAAGCACTAAAATCATGAGTCCCTAACAAAGGTTGTAATGCCTCTGCCATGATTTCCGCATTTAAAGGGTGATGATAGTAATGCCAACTAAAGGGTTTTAAGAATAAATTGGGAACTTTCCCAGTATATATAGTATAACGATAACGACGAGCTAAGGCGGAAAAACAGCCGTGCCAATGGGGAGGGACCTGGGCAGATGCTCTGATAAAAATATCATCCCCAAGGCGAGTGTTTAAGACTTTTGCCCAACGCTCGGGAGGAATGCTTGATACCGCATCAAAATGGGCTACCTGAGCCGCTGCATGAACTCCACTGTCCGTTCTACCTGCCCCATGGATGGTCACATCATGACCAAGGGTAAGGGCGATCGCCGTTTCAATTTCTTCCTGTACACTACGATGATGGGGTTGCCTCTGCCAACCGTGAAAATTAGTACCAATATACTGAATTACCAAAGCAATTCTTTTCACATCAAGGTTAGGGCGTGTCATCAAATTAGTCGTCAAAGGAATAACTATACTAACTGAAGGATAGCCATTTCAGCATTATCCCCACGACGGTTTTTAGTCCGAACTAAGCGGGTATAGCCACCATTGCGATTGCCATAACGTTCCGCTGCTTTAGCAAAAATATCGTTAACTAAATCCTTGTCATAGATATAACCCAAAGCTCTTCTACGGGCAGCCACAGAACCATCCTTTGCCAAGGTGATCATCTTGTCCGCAGTAGAACGCACCGCCTTAGCACGGGCTTTGGTGGTAACAATTTCCCCTTCTCTCAATAACTGAGTAGTCAAGCCCCTTAAAAGAGCCTTTCTTTGATCAGCAGGTAAGCCTAGTTGGGCTACCTTACGACGATGTCTCATAAATTTCCTCCTTGATAAATTATAGATAGAGATCTTTAGTGATCCTTAAAATTATTGTCCAACGACAACCGTTGTAACGTTAGGGAGTGGCAACGGGTTCTTGACTATCAATCAAATCTCCTGCCACATCTTTAGCCTTTCCTTCCGCTAGGGTAATGCCAAGGCGCTGCTGTAGAGCCTCAATGACTTCCTCCGCAGATTTCTGACCGAAGTTTTTAATTTCTAGTAAATCATCCTGGGAATACTCCAACAAATCCGCCACAGTATTTATCTGAGCTCGTTTGAGACAGTTATAAGCCCTTACCGATAGATTTAACTCCTCAATGGGAATTTGACTGGTGGGGTCTTCCTCCACGGGTTGAACCTCAGTTTTCCCTCTGATATTATCAACATCTTCTAAGGGAGTAAATAAACCGATTAAAATAGAGGCCGCCTCAGAAAGAGCCTCTTCGGGTTTCATACTTCCATTAGTCCAGATTTCTAAAATTAAGCGATCTGCTAGTAATCCTTCATGGCGTACTTCTTCCACCGTGAAATTAACCTTAGAAACGGGCATAAACACCGAGTCTATTTGCAGAAAGTCTAAAGAAGAGTTTTCATCATTACCTTTTTCAATGGCACGATAACCTCTACCTTTTTCTACCTTAAATTCCATTTCCAACTTCGCACCCTTACCAAGGGTACAAATGTAATGGTTTGGTTCAATTATCTCAATCTCTGATGGTAAACTAAACTGAGCAGCCGTCACCGTGTCAGGACCTGTTGCCACCAAGCGACCGATTTGGGGTGTGTCACTGTAGCTTTTAAACACGAGTTCTTTCATGTTTAGCATAATTTCCAACACATCTTCCCTCACCCCGTCAATCACAGCAAACTCGTGGTTAACTCCCGCAATTCTCACGGCAGTCACTGCTGCACCCTCTAAGTTAGATAAAAGAACCCTTCTCAAGGAGTTACCAACGGTGATGCCCTGACCTCTTTCTAAAGGTTCTAGTACAAATTTACCGTATTGTCCTTGATTTTTTTGAGTTTTATTTTCTAAACAGTCTATTTTAAACACAGCCACAGTGATTATTTCCTCGATGTATGAAGTCAGGTTTGGATTTGATTCTTGATCAGCATAAAGTTTTGTCAAGATTTAATGCGCTTGCCTTGTACATGACAAAGTAAATAAAATTACCCTTTTCAACACAAGAAGCACCGGTGAGCAAAACTATACTCTTCTTCTTTTCGGAGGACGACAACCATTGTGGGGAATGGGGGTAATGTCACGAATTAAAGTAATTTCTAATCCAGCTCCTTGTAATGCTCTGATGGCGGTTTCTCTTCCTGCCCCAGGACCACTTACCATTACCTCCACTTGTTTCATTCCGTTATCCATAGCGGTACGAGCGGCACTGTCGGCGGCGGTTTGAGCGGCAAAGGGAGTACCTTTCTTAGCTCCTTTGAAGCCACTAGAACCAGCGGTTGCCCAAGAAATCACGTTACCGGTGGTGTCGGTGATGGTGACAATGGTGTTATTAAATGTGGATTTAATATAAGCTGTACCACTGGGGATATTTTTCTTCTGCTTTTTTGGACCTCCCCGTTTTGTGGGTTTTGCCATGGTTTTTTTTACCTCTTTTACTGAATTTGTTTAATTTAGTTTTGGTTGTTAATTAATCTAATTTCTACTTTTAGGCAGTTAATTTTTGTAAGCTAGGAAGGGTTGCTAAGGGAAGAATAACAATATTTGGATGCAACGTTTTTCCGCCTAGTTGTTTTTGCTTCCACCTAACTAAGTTTTTATTTCTTAGGTGCTTTTTTCTTCCCAGCGATGGCAACTTTACGTCCTCTGCGAGTTCTACCGTTAGTTTTGGTTCTTTGCCCTCTCACGGGTAAACCTTGGCGATGACGACGACCACGATAGGTGCCAATATCTCCTAGTCGCTTGATGTTCATCGCTTCTAAACGGCGCAAATCTCCTTCGATTTGGTAGTTTTCTTCGATGTTAGCTCTTAGTTTAGCGATGTCTTCGTCACTTAAATCTTTAACTCTGGTGTCAGGATTTACTCCTGTGGCGGCTAAGATTTTTTGAGAAGTTACTAAACCAATGCCGTATAGATAGGTTAGTCCTATTTCTACTCGTTTATCACGAGGTAAGTCAATACCGGATATCCGTGCCATGTCTAATAGTTTCCTTTTGTTTCTTTATTTTTTCCCAATTTGGTCAACTTTTGCTTTTCTTAGGTTACACTTATGTTTAAAGTCTATCCTTGACGTTGTTTATGTTTTGGGTTTTCACAAATTACCATAACCCGACCTTTACGACGGATTACACGGCATTTGTCACAGATTTTTTTGACTGATGCTCTAACTTTCATAGTATTAGTTTACACTGCAAGCCTTTAATTATAACAATATTTTATTTTTGTGTCAAATATACTAATTTGCTTATTTTCAGCCGTTTTCAACGGTTTCGAGAGGGTTGTTTTTGTCATCAATTCTTGACATTTCTATCATAAAGGAAACGGGAATTTTGGCAATTTTTCTCTTAATTGGTTGAAATGAGACTATAAAATGATGATTAGTTCTTTTTACCCTTGAGACGATAAGTAATTCTTCCTTTACTTAGATCGTAGGGGGTAAGTTCTACTTTGACACGATCGCCCGGTAAAATTTTGATGTAATTACGTCTAATTTTTCCAGCGATATGGGCAAGGACGTTAAATCCGTTATCTAAGTCCACTCTAAACATGGCGTTAGGTAAGGATTCAATTACCGTGCCTTCCATTTCAATCAGATCTTTTTTTGACATACAATAGTCCTCTTTATATTTTTAATCCTTGTTGATCATACCAAATCTCTTTGTTTTAAGAAATTACGGTTACGGTTAGGATTTTACTATTGTTTGCAATTCGGTACTGATTTCTTCTAGGGTGCGATCGCCATTAACTGTTTTCAACAACCCTGTATTTTGATAAAAATCAATGAGGGGAGCGGTTTTTTGACGATACACGTCTAAACGGTTAGCGATGGTTTCCTCGTTGTCATCTTTTCTGCCACGACCTAAAAGACGTTCTATTAAGGTAGAATCAGGTACTTCTAGGTTAATTACCGCCGTACAGTCTTGATCCAATTCCGTCAACAGGGTAGAAAGATACTCCGCTTGGGGAACATTACGGGGAAAACCGTCTAAAATCCAACCCTTTTGAGCGTCATTCTGACTTAGTCTATCTTTGATTAAATCAAGGATTAACTCATCGGGTACTAAATCGCCATTATCCACATAGGATTTTGCTTTAATTCCTAAAGGAGTTTGCTGGGCGATCGCACTTCTTAAAATTTCTCCAGTGGAGATGTGAGGAACACTCAAATGTGCTGCCAAAATTTCAGCTTGAGTGCCTTTACCAGCGCCGGGGGCGCCTAAAAAAATTAATCTGGTCATGTTGTAGTAATTGATAATTGATCATTGATAATTGATAATGAAATATTTACTTATCAGAATCAAATATCGGACGGTGCATTGATTACACCTAGGAAAAAAAGGAATAGCAAACCTCCCCTCACGGGAGGAGAGATAAAATGCTAATCCTTAACCATTCCCTCATAACGTTGAGAAATAACGTAGGTTTGAACCTGTTTCGCAGTATCGATGGCTACACCCACAAGAATTAGGAGGGAGGTAGCACCAAAACCTTGAAAAGTTGTCACCCCAGTGGCACTTTCCACAAAAGTAGGTACCGTTGCCACGATGGTTAAGAAAACCGCCCCCAGGAGGGTTAAACGGTTTAATACCCCTTCAATGTAAGCAACCGTTGCCTTACCCGGACGAATCCCTGGGATACTAGATCCCATCTTCTTCAAGTTTTGGGCAATGTCTTCTGGA
Source organism: Cyanobacterium sp. (assembly GCF_054166785.1). NCBI lineage: Bacteria > Bacillati > Cyanobacteriota > Cyanophyceae > Chroococcales > Geminocystaceae > Cyanobacterium > Cyanobacterium sp. The sequence continues at coordinate 17,886 of NZ_JBSZCP010000040.1, read as the reverse complement.
TTGGAAATCAAAGAAGCATAGAAATAACTGAAGAATACGATCAGTAAGGAGTAAACAACCACATACCAAATAGAGCCGGGGCGTAGGGCCAAGGCTACATTATTAAGGAAAGTGTTAAAGGGGGTACCATCAGCAAAACCTGCCACCGAGGATGGTAATACCAAAACCGCCGAAGCGAAAATGATCGGCATTACCCCACCCTGGTTAAGTCTTAGGGGTAAATAGCTGGTGCGTTCACGATATAAACGGCGCCCCACCTGACGACGGGCGGAGATGATGGGAATACGGCGAGTACCTTCTTGGACAAATACAATACCCACAATCATGATCAAAAATACAACGACCAGTAGGACAACCTGTGCGATCGCCTCTCTGCCCCCAGATTGAGCATAATCGATGGTATTACCAAGGGTACGGGGTAACACCGCCACAATGTTGACAAAAATCAACAAAGAAGCACCATTTCCCAAACCTCTTTCCGTAATCAACTCCGATACCCACATTACAAACATAGACCCTGCGGAAATAGCAATCACCGTTTCCACAATAAAAATAGGGCTATCATTAAGGGCATAGGGGCGCAACAAACCAATGGTAATACCCGTAGCCTGAATTACCGCCCAACCAAACGCCACATAGCGGGTAATCTGAGCAATTTTACGGCGACCAGCTTCCCCCTCATTTTTCTGTAAATCCTCTAAAGCGGGAATGGCAGAAGTAAGAAGTTGAATGATAATAGAAGCGTTAATATAGGGCAAAATTCCCAAGGCAAAAATTCCCACAGTAGCTAAACCGCCCCCTGTGAAAAGATCTAAAAAGCCTAAAAAAGGTAAATTTTGAACCGCCGCCTCAAAGGCATCACGATCAATCCCCGGTACAGGAATATAAATCCCTAGCCGAACTAAAATTAATAAACCTATAGTAATCAGCAAACGACCACGAAGCCCTGCGGCTTGAGCCATTTGCATAAAGGTTTCTTGAGCAGTTGGAGTCTTTTCTCTGCTAACAACCATGATCTAAAATATCAATACAATAATGGTGAATAAATTAAAATTAAGGGTCAAAAAACTGATAAATAAAGATAAAGACATAAAACCCCTATCTTTAAGTAAAAGTAATTAACCGTCAATTGTCAATTACTTCCTAATCAATTATTTGACCTCTCCCCTTAGTATCTTGACATTTATTGATCAGTATTACCATGGACAGGTGCAGAAATTGAACCACCAGCGGCCTCAATTTTTTCCTGAGCAGATTTAGTCCACGCCGCTGCTTTCACATTTAAAGCAACTCCTAAATCGCCATTTCCTAGAACCTTCAAAGGTCCATCATTGGTGGTGATGATACCAGCATCTATCAAAGATTCGATGGTTACATCAGAATTAGCCGCAATACCAGCTAATTTTTCCACATTAATAATGGTATATTCCTTACGATTCACCACGGTAAAATGTTTCAACTTAGGTACTCGTCTGTAAAGGGGCATTTGTCCCCCTTCAAAACCAGGTTTAGTACCAGTACCAGAGCGAGATTTTTGACCTCTCATCCCAAAACCGCCACTAGCACCCTGTCCAGCAGAGATACCTCTACCGATACGGCGACGACGCTTTTTAGATGAAGGTTTGGGTCCGATGTTATGAAGTCTCATAGTTATTACTAATTAGCAATGGGCTTATGAATAAATTTGTTCTAAGGGAATCTCTCTTTCTCTGGCCACTTCGGAGAAGCTGCGGATTTGCTCAAGGGCATTAACGGCCGCACGAGCGTTATTAAGAGGATTATTAGATCCTTGTTGTTTAGCTAAAATATTTTTAATTCCTGCTAATTCTAAGACGGTACGCACGGCACCCCCTGCAATTACCCCAGTACCGGGAGCGGCGGGGCGCATGAATACTTTTGCACCACCAGCAATACCGTTACTAACGTGGGTAATAGAACTAGCTTTGTTGATTTTAACGGTGACGAGGTGTTTTTTACCATCGGTAACAGCTTTACGAACCGCATTGATTACGTCTCCAGCTTTTCCTACCCCTACACCTACTTGACCTTTTTCGTTACCAACGACGACGATGGCACGGAAACTGAGTTTTTTACCACCTTTAACAACTTTACTAACACGACGGATTTGTACAACCCTTTCTTGCCAAGTATTGTCTTTTTCTCTACGTTGTTTTCTTTGTTTGCCTTTGCGTTGATCTTTTTGTTCGCGCTCTTTTGCCATGATGATTTCCTCTTAAAAGTTAAGACCTGTTTCACGGGCGGCATCAGCTAAGGCTTTGACTCGTCCATGGTATAAGTTACCACCACGGTCAAAAACTACTTTTTCAATGCCTTTGGATAATGCTCTTTGAGCGACTAATTTACCAACTTCAGCGGAAGCATCACGGTTAGAGGTGGAACTAAGTTTTTCTTGTAGTTCTTTATCTAAGGTAGATGCACTCGCTAGGGTGTGCTGGGCTACATCGTCAATTAATTGAGCATAGATATGTTGATTGGAACGGAATACGGCTAAACGAGGGCGTTCAGCGGTGCCAGTGACTTTTTTACGAATCCGAAGATGGCGACGTTGGACTAGATTTTTACGGTTAATAGTCATAATTATTTCTTACCTGCTTTACCTACTTTACGTCTTACATATTCACCAGCGTAGCGAATACCTTTTCCTTTATAAACTTCAGGAGGACGAACAGCACGGATTTTTGCCGCCATGTTGCCTACTAATTCTTTATCTATACCGCTAATAACAACTTCAGTGTTGGTATTAACAGCAACGGAGATGCCATCGGGCATTTGCATTTCTACGGGTTTAGAATAACCGACGTTAAGGGTTAATTTTGAGCCTTGGGCTTGGGCACGATAACCTACCCCTTGGATTTCGAGTTTTTTCTCAAATCCTTGATTTACTCCGTCAATCATGTTGGCTACGAGGGTACGGCATAAACCGTGTCTTTCTCTAGCTTTACGACTGTCGTTATCACGGTTAACTTGGAGGTTTTCGCCTTCGTGGACTACGGACACAAGAGAGGGTAATTCTCTGGCTAGGTTGCCTTTAGGGCCAGAAACGCTAACATGTTGACCGTTAATCTCGACGTTGACCTTGGGAGGTATCGCTATAGGACGTTTTCCAATACGAGACATGATTTAATTTCTAAGTTCTAAGTTGTGAATTTGTCTGAACAAGAAACAATTAATAATTTTCAATATTTTGTTTGTACAATCCTTGGGGAATTGGTGACAAATTATTGTCCATCGTCAATTGTTTATTGTCAATTGTTACCAGATGTAGCAGAGAATTTCTCCGCCGATACCTTGTTTTCTGGCTTCTCTGTCGGTCATAATGCCATGAGAAGTCGAAATCACTGCAACCCCGATACCACCTAGGACTCTGGGGAGGTCTTTTTTCTTACTATAGACCCTTAAACCGGGGGTACTCACTCTACGGATGTTGTGAATGATGGGTTGGCGGTTTCTGCCTTTGTATTTTAAGGAGATGACGATGTCTTTTTTCACTCCTTCACCGACTTCTTCGTAACTACCAATAAAGCCTTCGGTTCTTAGTACGTCGGCGATACTGCGAGTCATGCGAGTGCTGGGGATTGCCACGGTCGGGTGGCGGACGGCACAGGCGTTACGAATACGAGTCAGCATGTCTGATATGGTGTCGTGTGCTGGCATTCTTTCTTCTTTTCCTCTATTACCTTATATTATTTGTCACGGAAGGGCATTCCCATCTCTTTTAGTAATGCGCGCCCTTCTTCGTCGGTGTTGGCGGTGGTGATAATGGAAATATCAAAACCTCGAATTTGATCGATACTGTCGTATTCGATTTCGGGGAAGATTAATTGTTCACGCACCCCTAAGCTGTAGTTTCCTCGACCGTCGAAACTTTTAGGGCTGATGCCACGGAAGTCACGAATACGAGGTAATGCTAGGCTAATGAGACGATCTAAGAAAGCGTACATTTTATCAGATCTTAATGTCACCATGGCTCCGACGGGCATTCCTTGACGGATTTTAAAACCTGCGATCGCCTTTTTAGCACGGGTAACAACGGGCTTTTGTCCAGTAATAATCGCTAGTTCACTAAGTGAGGACTCTAGTGCTTTAGCGTTCTGAGAAGCCTCTCCCAAACCTCTGTTAATAACAATTTTATTGAGCTTAGGAACTTGGTGGATATTAGTATAACCAAACTGCTCCTTAAGTTTAGGAGTGATCGTTTCTTGATAATAAGTTTTTAGTCTTGACATTGCTTTGGTTACTGATGGTTATGAAATAGTACCGTTATGGTCATTGAGTTAGTCAATGATTTCGCCAGTTTTTTTCAGTTTTCTCACCTTTTTACCTTCTTCAGTAATGACATAGCTAATGCGACTAGCTACTTTTTCTTTTTCAGAGTAAACCATTACTTTGGAGCTATGAATGGGTGCTTCATAGGTGGTGATTTGACCGGATTCCCCTTGTTGACGGGGTTTTACGTGTTTGGTTCTGATGTTGACCCCTTTAACGATAACGGTGCTATCTTTGGGGATGGCTCTGAGGATTTCTCCTACTTTACCTTTATCTTTGCCAGAAATGATCTGCACAGTATCACCTTTTTTAACGTGCATTTTTTGTCTGGCAGGGGCTGTTTTACTTTGATTTCCTGATCTCATGGTTTAGAGTACCTCCGGTGCTAAAGAAATGATCTTGGTGAAGTTGCGATCGCGCAATTCCCTAGCAACCGGACCAAATACACGGGTACCTCTAGGGTTATTATCTTTGTTGATAATTACCGCTGCATTATCATCAAAGCGAATACTCATACCGCTTTCACGACGTAAGGAATGTTTGGTGCGTACGATTACCGCGCGAACAATGTCAGATTTTTTCACTGCCATGTTAGGAATTGCATCTTTGACCACGGCAATAATTACGTCACCGATGCCACCGTAAGTACAGTTACCGGTGGATAACACTCTTAAGCACATAATCTTGCGAGCGCCACTGTTATCGGCTACGTTTAGGTAACTTTGTTGTTGAATCATTTTTATTAGTGAATTGATTGCAAAGGGTCGAAAACCAACATTAAATTGCTTTAGTGCTGATGATTTCCGCTAATTCCCAGCGTTTAGTTTTGCTGAGGGGGCGGGTTTCTCTAATTTTCACGCGATCGCCCTCTTGACATTGATTTTCGGGATCGTGTGCTTTGTACTTTTTAGTTTTAACGACAATTTTGCCGTATTTAGGATGGGGGGAACGGTTTTCAACGGCAACAACGGCGGTTTTATCCATCTTGTTGCTAACTACTACCCCTACTCTTTCTTTTTGTGCCATGGATTATTTACTCACTCCTTATGCTTGAGTAGTGTTGGAAACTCCTCTTTGACGTTCACCTTGAACAGTCATTAATTGAGCAATCCAACGTTTAGTGTGCTTAAACTGATGGGGGGTTTCTAGGCGACCAGTGGTTTGCTCTAATCTTAGTTGAAAGAGCTTTTTCTTGGCGTTAACAATTTCTTGTGCTAGTTCCTCATCATTGAGTTTTCTTGCGTCTGCGACTTTAGGAAAAGCCATAATTTTCTAGTATTCCTCCGATCTGGTAATAAACTTAGTTTTGATGGGAAGTTTTGCAGCGGCTAGGCGCATTGCTTCTCTAGCGGTAGCTTCAGGGATACCAGCAATCTCAAACATAATACGACCGGGTTTTACTACTGCTACCCAGTACTCTGGGTTACCTTTACCAGAACCCATACGGGTTTCAGCAGGGCGCATGGTAACGGGCTTATCGGGGAAAATGCGGATCCATATTTTACCACCACGGCGTACATAACGGGTAATTGCCCGACGTGCGGCCTCAATTTGGCGGGAGGTGATCCAACAGGGTTCAATAGCTTGTAGAGCGTAATCCCCAAAATTAATGGAATTACCTCTATAAGCATTCCCCGTCATTCTGCCCCGATGTTGTTTACGAAATTTCGTTCTTCTTGGACTTAACATAGTTTTCAGTTAATAGTTCAGAATTGCTCTATAAAGGAGCTTGGGCTTAAAATCAAGACATTCAGTGATTGATGAAAGAAAAAAGACAATTATTAATTATCCGTTCTTAACTATCAATTATTCAGATCTGTCTTCAAATTTTTGGCGACGAGGTTGTCTGCGCTCACGATTACCTCGTGGGGCAGGGGTTTCTAAATTTTCTTCACCGGGGATAACTTCACCTTTAAAAATCCAGACTTTTACGCCTAAGATTCCATAAATGGTAGAAGCGGTACGATAACAATAGTCAATGTCAGCACGGAGGGTATGAAGAGGAACACGTCCTTCCCTGATCCACTCACTACGGGCAATTTCTGCACCGTTTAAACGTCCACTGACTTGGATTTTGATTCCTTTTACTTCTGCTTTCTCAGCCCTTTGGAGAGCTTGTCTGACCACACGACGGAAAGATACCCTTCTCTCTAACTGAGAGCCGATAAATTCTGCCATGAGGGCGGCATTAGCATCAACGTTAGCTACTTCGATGACATTAACACGAAATTGACGTTGATTTTTAAGTAAATTTTGTAAATCAGTACGAAGTTTTTCAATTCCTGCTCCTCCTTTTCCGACTACCACCCCTGGACGGGCGGTGTGAATAGAAAGGTCGATTTGATCTGCTTTGCGATCAATTTTGACTTCGGCAATGGAAGCATTGCTGAGGTTTTTGTCAATGTACTGACGAATTAGGTGGTCTTCTTGAAGAAGTTGGGGATATTCTTTCGGATCTGCATACCAACAAGATAAATGATCTTTGGTAATACCGAGACGAAAACCCACTGGATGTACTTTTTGTCCCATATTATTTTTCTAGTTCTTTTCTTGTGGTTTACTAGGCCTGAGGTGCTACTGCTACGGTGATGTGGCAGGTGCGTTTACGAATTTGATAGGCACGACCTTGGGCGCGGGGGCGGTAACGTTTTAAGGTAGGTCCGCCATCGGCGTAAGCAGAGCTTACTACTAAGGTGGTGGGATCTAATCCTTGGTTATGCTCGGCATTAGCAACCGCAGAACGAAGAACTTTAATGATAGGTTCACAAGCTCTGTAGGGCATAAATTCGAGAATAATTAATGCTTCTCGGTAGCTACGCCCACGAATTTGATCTAATACCCTTCTCACCTTGGAGGGAGACATTCTAATGTAACGGGCGATCGCTTTTACTTCTTGGCTGGTATCAACCTCGATTTTTTCCTGTGTTTTCGGCATGATAATTTGTTCAATAATTAATATTGCTAGTAGGAAAATTGATGATAGCTCATCAACTAAAATCCTGAACCGACTGCTTTATCTTCTTGCCTTTTTGTCACTTTTAGCGTGACCTCTAAAGGTGCGAGTCGGAGCAAATTCTCCCAATTTATGACCAACCATTTGCTCTGAAACAAATACGGGTACGTGGGTACGACCGTTATGTACAGCGATGGTGTGACCAATCATTTGAGGGAGAATGGTGGAAGCCCTTGACCAAGTTTTAACTACTTGCTTTTCTCCTTTTTCGTTTAATTTTTCGATTTTGGAGAGCAGACTATCGGCTATAAATGGTCCTTTTTTTAATGAACGACTCATAAACTTGTTTTACTCTAATAGTGAAAATATCTATTTGTATCTTCCTAAACGTCTTATTTTCCTTTGTTGGAGTTACGACGACGGACGATGTATTTGTTGCTGAGTTTTTTCTTCTTACGAGTTTTCTTACCTAAAGCAGGTTGACCCCAAGGAGAAACAGGACCGGAACGACCAATGGGGGCGCGTCCTTCACCACCACCATGGGGGTGATCAACAGGGTTCATCGCACTTCCTCTTACATGGGGTCTAATACCCAAGTGTCTTGTTTTACCAGCTTTTCCGAGTTTGAGGTTTCTGGCTTCGATATTTCCGACTCGACCGATAGTAGCGTAGCATTCTTTACGAATCATACGTACTTCTTTTGAAGGTAGCTTGATGGTGACATAATCACCTTCTTTTGCCATTAACTGAGCAAAACCACCAGCGGCACGAACGATTTGACCACCTTTACCAGCACGCATTTCAATGTTATGAATTTCGGTACCGAGGGGAATTTTCCCTAGGGGTAAGGCGTTGCCAATTTCGTAGGGAGCTTCTTCGCTAGCAACAATGGTTGCTCCGATTTGAATTCCCGCAGGGGCTAAGATATATCTTTTTTCGCCATCTTCATACTGCACAAGGGCAATACGAGCGTTACGGTTTGGATCGTACTCAATGGCTAAGACTTCGGCGTTAATGTCACGCTTGTCTCTTTTGAAATCGATAATACGATATAGTTTTTTGTGACCGCCTCCACGGTGGCGACTGGTGATAACCCCACGGTTATTACGTCCTTTTTTTCTATGAACGTATTTCGTTAGGGACTTTTCTGGCGTACTTTTAGTGATTTCGGAAAAGTCTGAGGTTACTGCTTGTCTTCTTCCGGGGGTATATGGTCTGTATGTGCGAACACCCATAGTTCTGTTATATTTATCAGTTTTCGGTGAACAATTCCCTTAGAGATCAGGGAAGAATGTACTTTGTAATGAATCACCTTCTGCGAGGGTGACTATTGCTTTTTTGTACTGTGGTTTGTAGCCAACATTTTGACCTACCCTGCGTTTTTTGCGAGGTTGGTTCATGGTGTTTACTTTTACCACTTTGACTTCAAATAAGCTTTCGATGGCTGCTCTGATTTGAGGTTTTGTCGCTTGTTTTACGCACTCAAAAACATACTTATTATCTTCCATCATATAAGTAGCTTTTTCGGTAACGATGGGGCGAATAATCAAATCGGCGAGTTCAGCTTCGCTTTTTCTTACTGCGGTCGTTTTTCCGTATCTTTTATTCGGCATTGTAAACCTCCTGTAGTTTTACTAATGCGTCAGAGGTAACAACTATTTTGTCAGCGTTAAGAATGTCATAGATATTTAAACCGTCGTGGTTAATCATTTTGACATTGGGAAGGTTTCTGACGGACAAATAAACGTTATCGGAGGTGGGCTCGGTTACTACTAATAAAATTTTGCAGTTTTGATCCACTTCCCAACGGGTGAAGGCTTCTAAAATAGTTTTGGTTCTAGGAGCTTCAAATTGTTGATTAAAGTTTTCTACTACTACAATATCCTCTGCTCTGCTGATGAAGGCAGTACGAAGGGCTAACCGTCTTTCCTTACGGTTCATTTTTATGTTGTAGTCCTTGGGTTTAGGCCCAAAGATGACACCACCGCCACGCCATAAGGGTGAACGGATGGATCCGGCTCTTGCTCTACCTGTTCCTTTTTGTCGCCAGGGCTTACGACCACCACCACGCACTTCGGCTCTGGTTTTGGTGGATGCTGTTCCTTGACGCTGATTATGTAGTTGACGGACTAGGGCGCGGTGAACAATATGTTCGGCGTTTTCTTCCTTAGCAATTTTCATTTCTAAGGTGGCTTCGCCGCTTTGCTCTCCTTGCCAATTTTTTACTACACAATTAACCATAATTTTTAATTTGATATTTTTTGTAACTGTGTGTTAATTTACTGTTGCCCCACGATGGTGGCGGGAGTAATACTAACTAAATTTCCTGTTTTACCAGGGATTGCTCCTTTAATAAGAAGTAAATTACGTTCTGCGTCAATTTTGACTACAGTTAGTTTACGGACTTTAATGTTGGTGTTACCATAACGACCTGCCATTTTCTTCCCGGGATATACACGACCGGGGGTTGTACCTGCTCCTGTGGAACCGGGTAAACGGTGGTTTTTAGAACCGTGGGTCATGTTACCTCTTTTGAAGTTATGACGTTTCTGATAACCAGCAAAACCTCTACCGATGGTTTTACCGCCAACATCTACCAAATCACCTTCGTTGAAAAAGTCAACTCCGATGGTTTGCCCTAGTTCATAGGAACTAACATCATCAAGACGATATTCTTTTAGGTGACGTAAAGCAGGAAGTCCTTTGGTACTTAAGTGTCCATCTTCTGAACTGGTCAAGTATTTGTTAACTTCTTTTGCTTCTTTGGTGTTTAAGCTACGTTTGCGATCTGGCAACTCGTCATAACCGAGTTGAAGTGCTACATAACCATCTTTTTCTTTAGTTTTGATTTGAGTAACTCGACATGGGCCGGCTTGGACTACGGTGACAGGAATTGCTACTCCTGTTTCTTGGTCGAACACGGTGGTCATGCCTAGTTTTGTACCTAGTATGCCTAAGCTCACGGGATGTATCCCTCTAAATTACTAAACAACGGGGTTATTTTCAGGGAAAGATGTTCTTTCTTGCTGATGAGTAACTGTCTGCAGGGTAAAAGTTAATTTAATTAGGCTACCGAGGTAACTTTCATTAAATTTGGTCTTTTTTCCATGATGAACAGACATTCTTTAAACTTACTAACCTATTTTGAGGTGTAGTAAAGAGCCTTTGTCACCCTAATAGACTTAAAAATTTTTTTAAAATTCTCAGTATCTTTAGGAGGCTAGTTTATCTTTTTCGTCACAAACAAACATTATAAACCATTAACGGACAATACCGCAATAGTTTATTTTCCTATTAATTTTACGGCGCCAATGCCTCCAAAATAGAGAGCTAAAACTGCTCCGCCGAGGAGAGATTGGGTTAGGGGGTCGGTGGATGGGGTAACGATCGCCCCTATCACTACAGATCCTAACACGACTATTCGCCAACCCGACAACATTTGTTGGGAGGTGACTAAATTTAGTTGACCGAGGAGTAATTGAATGATGGGAATTTGAAAAGTTATCCCTGTACAAAACATTAATAATAGGACAAACTTAAAATAGTTATCAATGGACCATGATTGCTCCACCACATCTCCGCCGTAGCTGATGAAAAAATTGAGGGCGGCGGGAATTAATAAATAATAGGCAAAGGCTAACCCTGCAAAAAAGAGGATACTAGAACCAAACACCACAGGGGCAAGGAGCTTTCTTTCTTTTCTGGTCAACCCCGGCACCACAAATTGCACTACCTGATATATAAGAATAGGACTAGCGAGTAAAATTCCTGTATATCCTGCCACTTGGAAAGAGACAAAGAAAAATTCTCCGGGGGCTAGTTGTAAAAACTTGACTCCTTGGGCTGGGATTTCTAGCCAACCGACGATGGGACGTACGAAGGCAAAACAGGCGATCGCACTTACCAATACAGAAATCAGACTAATAAAAAGACGAGTCCTTAATTCTTCAAGATGATCAAAAAAAGACATCTCCGCAGGTTCGGGAATTTGCTCCCAATAGTCTTGAGTTTCTTCTACATTGACAGTTGCTGATTCTTTGGTTGCCATGGGTTATTGTTGAAAGATCTTTGATGTCTAACTAGATATTTTAACCTTTATTTTGCTCATTAAGACAAAGCAGTTACCAGACAAATAGATAGGCTGACTACAGATTTTTATGGACTGTAGATTTTTTTAGTCCATATTTTTGTTTTTAATTTTTAATCTTTTATTCTCTCTTTTAACACAGTCCAAATATTCCTCAATGGAAAGGAATGGTAAGTTTATCGTTATTCATTAAAAATTAATGATACTTTTGAAAAAAAAATAATAGATCGGGACACAATTGTTATTATAATCATTAGTCCTCTTAAGTAGGTCAACCACATAACGCATTAGTTGTATTTTATATAAAATTTTTATTAGTTCCCTACCCAGATTGGTTCATTCTACCTACTCTTTTTCCTTGCCTTCTAAAATAAATATAATTAAAGAAGATGAAACCTTGCTATTGCATTAATCCCCGTTGTTCTCAACCCGATCATCCTGACAATAATAACCCCAGTAGTCGTTATTGTTATAGTTGTGGCTCAGAATTACTTTTAAATGGGAAATATAGAGTTAGTCGTCTATTGAGTGATGATAGTGGTTTTGGGATTGTTTATGAGGTATTCCAAGGATTTGAGCCTAAAATTCTTAAAGTTTTACAAAAGAGATGGAATAAACAACCAAAGGCGGTAGAACTATTTGAAAGGGAGTACGAAGTTTTACTTACTTTAACTAAGGAAAATATTAAAGGAATTCCCCAAGCAGAAGATTTTTTTCAATATCAACCAAGGGATGAGCAAAATGTACATTGCTTAGTAATGGAAAAAGTTGATGGGATGGATTTAGAAAAATGGGTACAAAAAAACGATAAAATCAGCCAAAAACAGGCCATAAAATGGTTAAGGGAAATTACTTTAATTTTACAAAAGATACACCAACACAATTGGTTTCATAGAGATATAAAACCTGCCAATATTATGATGCGCAATAGTGGTGAGTTGGTATTGATTGATTTTGGTACGGCAAGGGAAGAAACTCAAACTTATTATCAAAAGATGGAGGGGCAACAGTTAACGGGTATTGTCTCCACGGGTTATACTCCTAATGAGCAGCAAAATGGTCAATCGGTGGTGCAATCAGATTTTTTTGCATTAGGGCGAACTTTTGTTTATTTATTAACGGGTCAACATCCTTCTTCTATGTATGATCCTTATAAGGATGTCCTTAGCTGGAGAGAGCAAACGGAAAATGTAGATAAACCACTGCTAGATTTTATTGATCATTTGACTTCAAAATTTCCTCAGGATAGACCTAACAATACTGAGGCGATTCTGCAACATTTGGATGATCTTAATCAAAGATTACAAACTCGTCCGAGTAAAGTAAGTTTGGTTCAAAAAATATTGACCTCTACCCAAGGTGTTGTCACCAATAGGGTCGCCCCTGCTTCTGTGACTCGCACAAGACAGATAGGAAATATAAACTTTAGTAAGGGCGGTACGGGGGGAACTTTAGCTATCCATAGTCGTAAGCTAATTATTGGGGGAGGCTTAATCGTCTTTGGGGTTGCTTGGTTATTAGGAAGTTTTGATTTTATTCGGCTTGGTGGCTTGAATTTTAATAATTCAGAAATGGGCGGTGTGGAAAGTTCCCTTGCGGAGGAGGTGGAGAATCCTCAAAATGGGGCGGTTGAGATGGGTGAAGATTCTTCGGTGAATTTAGATGATGCTCAGATTTTTTATAATCGGGGTAATGAGCTCCGTGATAGCCAGGATTACGAAGAGGCTATTGAGCAATATAGTAGGGCAATTGAACTCAATCCCAATTATGTGGATGCTTACTATAATCGTGGTCTGACTTATGCTGATTTGAAGGATTTTGACCGAGCGATCGCAGATTATACCCAAGCTATTACCATTGATCCTGAATATTTAAATGCCTACAATAATCGAGGTGTTCTTTATGCTAATTTGGGGGATTATGAAAGGGCGATCGCAGATTATCAAAAAGTGTTGGAATCAGATCCTAATTATGTTCTTGCCCATAATAATTTGGGGGTAGCCTATGATAGTTTAGAGCGTTACCAAGAGGCGATCGCCAGTTATACCAGAGCCATTGAGCTAGATCCTAGTTATGTTTTAGCACTCACCAACCGAGGGCTTTCCCATGGTAGTTCAGGAAATTATGAAAATGCCATTAGTGATTACAATCAAGCCATTACCATTCAACCTAATAACGCTGATGCCTATTATTATCGGGGTAATGCTCATAATAGTCTAGGACAGTATCAACAGGCTATTAGTGACTATACCAGAGCCATTGAGATTAATCCTAATAATGTTCTTGCCTTTAATAATCGAGGTGTTTCTTACTATAATTCAAATTCTTGTGAAAGTGCGATCGCCGATTACACCCAAGCAATTCAAATCAATTCTGACTATCCCAACGCTTACTATAACCGTGGTTTGTGTCACCGTAATCTCGGACAAAATCAAAACGCTCTCGCCGACTTTACTAGAGCCGCATTTTTATATCAACAAGAAGATGACGATGCCAGTTATCAAAATGCGATCGCCGAAATTGAAAAAATTTCCCTCAATTAAAACAATAATCCGCCTAAATACTAATCTTTATAAACCCATTTTCCAAACCATTCCCCTCCTCGAAATCTCCAGCTAGTAAACAAAAGACGCATCAACACCCAAGCACAAATATAATTACTCAACCATACCAAACCATAGTGAGCCATAAAAATAAGTAGATCGAAACTTTCCCCATCAATTCCGGGTAAACCTATTATCCTAATCATTAAAACCAAAAACAACCCCTCCATAACTCCCGCACCTAATTGTAAAATTCCAGGCCAATCATGATCCCAAAGAAACTTTTGTAAATAGTCATAAAGAATATCCCAAAAAATTCCAAAAATAGCCACATATAACACCACCAAAAAATATGCTAAATCTCCCCCATGTCCACCCAAACCAAAATAAAAAGGGAGACTAAAAATGACTCCGACAGTAGCCAGAAGAAATAATCTAGTTTGCCAACGGCCAAATAGTGTAGGTAACATAATAGTCCACAAAAAAAATAAAATTAACAAATTAAAATGAGAAAATTTACGAACTAAAAATCTGGCTAAGGTTTTTCATTCTTTGCCCATTTAAACCACTGCACCAAAGAGTGAAACCCCGAAATATAATTCACATCAGGAGCATTCAATAAAGCCAAACTTTCAATAATCCTATGTGCCGAATATTGTAACCCTAAAAAAGTATCCACCCCCGCATAGGGTCCGCCCAGAGTGATAATACCATTGGCAAAAACCTTACCATTGCCATTACGCATTTTTTTAATCTCAAAATCATTTGCCACATCAAGTCTCCCCTGAATATTCAATGGTAATTGATAATGATTAACCAAATCATTCAGTAAAGGGCTTTGAAGGGGATCTGAAACCAAGCCTGTACAATCAATAATGAAATCAGCATGAATAGTAATTTCTCCCTTATTAGTTAACAAGGTGCTAACTACCCCGCCAAGGGAATCAGGTCGAACCTCCTTAACTAAGCCATACCTGATTTCGTACCATCCCTCTTGCAAACCTTGCTTAATTAACTTACGCCAAGGCTTTCGACTACTGGTAGTAGTACCGCCCCAAATTTGTAACAATTCTCGCCGTTGGGGGGGAGTTGCCTCCTCCAACATTTTACGCATATCACCGCCCCAAGTGGCTTTAGGCCAATTATAGGGTTGAAATTCCCAGTCATTTTCTACCGCTCTTTGAGCCATACCGTATTGATTACCTTTTCTTGGATCTCGATTCATGTGAATAATTTTTAGTTTGGGATTAGCTTTATAAGCTAAATACAATCGATCCATTATTTGAGAAGCAACAATTCCTGAACCTCTAATAATTACCGTGCCTCCTTTTTTTTCTAAATATTCATATACGTGATCATGGGGTTCGTATCCTTGCACAACAGATTTTAAATCCCCTGTATCATCTCGATAACGTTGTAAATCAGGAAGAAGTTTAAGGGCTGGATAACCCGTACAAATATGAACAAAATCGGCAACAATAAAACGATGATCAGTTTGTCCTGGCTTACTAGAAGAATAGGCAATGCAATAACGCCCATCCTCGGTTTTGCGAATTGCTCTTGCACTACCTTGATAAAACATCTTTTCCCAACCGATGCGTTTAACTTCCCTATCAATGGAATTAAAAACATTATCAGCAATGGGGGTATAAGTATCCGCTAAAACAGGTTCCGCAAACACTTGCCATAAACAGGTAAATGCTAAGTTGAAATTTCCTGAAAAAAATTCGTGCCATGCCTCCCGTAAAGCATAACCGGGCCATCCCCATAAGTTATCTGGACATGAATCTGAGCCAGATCGAATTCTTTTGTACCGAAAAATTTGACAATTACGCAATAGCCTTTCGTATCTTCCATAGGGAATAGGATTTAAACCTACAACGGCGATCTTTTCCCCCTGAACTCCTGCAATGCGAAGATGATCAGCATAAGCAAAACTTCCTAATCCTCCTCCGATGGAAACATAAGTAACTTCTTTGATCGGTAAATTAGTTTTTTGGACAGCTGAAAGAAATATTTTTTCTTCTTCAAAAATGTCAGATGGAGGGAATATATTTTGGGGATTTGAGGAAGTTGAACTTGCAGTGACATTGAGTGAGGGTTGGATTAAGTCTGTTTCAGGATCAAAAATGATGGTAGATGCTCGATGATTTTCACTGGTTGATTTTTGTGGAGGATTGGTATTTAAAATTGTAGATGGGCTTGGAGCGATTACGGTGGGGGGCATTCCCCAAGTAATGGTAATACTATAGTTACCAATGGTAATGACGTCTCCGTTATTGAGAGGTTGAGATTCTTGGTAGATTCTTTGAGTATTGATAAATGTACCGTTACTGCTTCTATCTTCTATAACAATTTGATGATTAGATTCTTTGATGATGACATGAAAACGAGAAATTAGATTTTGAGAATCTAACAAGGTGATTGGGGTGGATTCTTTATTATCAATGATGTTTGGTAGTTGGTTACTATCTCTACCGATGACGATGGGTAAAGTAAATGATTGTTGCTCTTGGTCTTCGGTAATGGGATTTTGGGTGATTAATTGGATTTCCATGGGATTTATTGATTATTAGGTTGCTATTTAAGGGTTGTACCAGTAAAAACTACATAGCCACAATAGGGGCAGTTTAAGCCTTCATATTCTGGAGTGAGGATATGTTTTTTTGCCCCAGAACATTTAACGATGTATTCTCCTGTGCGATTTTGTAGTTCTATATTTCTTACTACCATGGTGATTTTTCCTAATTTTATAACGGTATTTTTATCAATTTCTACGGTGTCGTGAATTATTTTTTTCCCATTAATAATAATGGGGTTCGGTTTTTTAGGTGGTTGACGATTTTGGGTTAGATTGTTAGCGAAAAGTTTATTTTTTTCTTGGTCATAAAAAATTTGTAGATGGGTATTAGAAACTGTTCTGATAATCATAGGATCTGAATGTTTTAAGGTTATGTCACATTCTTTTTGTTCTCCTCTACCGATAATTATTTTCTGAGGGTATAGGGTACAGTCGTCATCGGCAATGGTGCGGGTACGAATTTCTCTATCTTCTTGCCATGCCAGGGTAATTCTATACATGATTTTTTGACTTTAATACTACATTTATTTTATCTGAATCATATGTAAGCAAATACTACTACTATTAATGGTTGTGAAAGGTTATATTTTGTTAATTAGTTTTTAATTTTTTTTATTTGGATTATTGTGATTTGATCTCTAATTCTATTACGGATTACCGTAATTTAAGGGTATGGCAAAAAATATTGATTATATCTATTATGAAGATGAAAATATTTTATAGGTAATTCATAATTATGGAAAATAGAGAAGTTAAACAAGGACAAATGGAGAATACCCTGAAAGAATGGGGAGCAAAAATTGATTCCCTTAAAGCAGAAGCGGACAAGGTAGGGGAAGATGCTCAAGCTGATTTACATAAAAAGATTGAGTATTTAGAAGGAAAAAAAGCTGAAATGGAAGCTAATTTACAGAAGCTAAAAGAATCTAGTGATGATGCTTGGGAAAGTGTTGTCACTGGATTTAAAGGAGCATGGGAAGAATTGGGCGGTGCTTTTGAGGAAGCGGCTTCTAAGTTTAAATAATGTCCATGGTGAAATGATAGGGTAGGTGCGATCAGACGTAGTCTGCCACTTCGTGATCGCACAACACCTTTTCATAACCCTCGAACACGCCCAACCACGAACCGATATTAATAACTTGCCTTTTCAACAAATAGTTGCTTAAGGGCGATCGCACAGCAACAGAATACCCTTGATCGCCCTCTCACTCAGTGCCCCTTAAGCCCTCACCAAACCCCAAGTCCCCCTTTAGAGGATAATAAAACGTAAAGATAACTCTAATATCAGAATCTAATTAACGGTACTTAAACAGAAAAGTAAGGTAAACTAATAATAAAAGTAGACAGAGTGACAACATTAGGTCATTATGAAAGAAACAACGTCTTCGTCCATGCCACCATGTTTTAATCGTTGGTGTGAAAAATTCGACCCATT